>NZ_CVTX01000148.1:13968-28404 GCF_900005715.1 Pseudomonas sp. 34 E 7 | reverse complement strand
TTGCCCGCCGCAATCGCGGCCATGGCCATGGGGTAATGCAGGTGGTTGGGCGTGGTGATGGCCACCACATCGACCCTGGGGTCGTCGATCAGCGCCTGCCAGTCGGCATGGGCCTGGGCAAACCCCCAGGCACTGGCGCAGCGTTGCGCGCGCTCGGCGTCGGCATCGGCCAGCGCCGCCAGTGTCAGCGTGACCGGCAGTTCGAAAACCGCCCGGGCGTTGTTGAACGCCAGCGCGTGGGCGCGCCCCATGAAGCCTGTGCCGATCAAGCCGATTCCGAGTTCACGCATCGCCGTGGTCCTTTGGATTATTGTTTTCAGGAAGCGTATTAATGGAATAAATATTCTCAAAATTCAATAGATGGAATAAAAATTCATTTGATGTGCGAATCATCATTTCAGCTGATGCAGGGATATTCAGCTTGTGGCCAAATGCCGTCAGTTAACAAAAGATAACGCAGCGCCGATTGTCAGACGATTCGAAAGCCCGATAGGATGGCCCGTGCTTGCCCCAGGCGCTCTAGATTGCAGGTTTCAGAGCCCTGCGCCAGGCGACACGACCTAACAATAATAAATGGGAGAAAGGTCTATGAGTGAGCCTGTCATGGGTTGGGTTGTTTGCCGCCCACGCGCCGCACGCAAGCTTGCGTTGCTGGCCACAGCGCTCTCGCTGTTTGGGGCCGTCGCATTGCCGACTGTCGTCCAGGCCGCCAGCGATACCACTTTTGCGATTGAATCCCCCAAGGCCGCCAAAGGCCTGATGATCGATGTTGTGCATGCCGGCCAGCGCCTGGTGGCGGTGGGTGATCGCGGGCACATCCTCTATTCCGATGACCAGGGCAGCACCTGGGCCCAGGCCAAAGTCCCCACCCGGCAACTGCTCACGGCGGTGTTTTTCGTCGATGCCAAGCACGGCTGGGCGGTTGGCCATGATGCGCAGATCCTGGCCAGCAGCGACGGTGGCGCCAACTGGACCCAGCAATACCAGGACCTCAAGCGCGAAGCACCGCTGCTCGACGTGTGGTTCAACGATGCCAATCACGGCCTGGCCGTGGGCGCCTACGGCGCGCTGATCGAGACGACCGATGGCGGCAAGACCTGGGAAGACGTCAGCGACCGCCTCGACAACGAAGACCAGTTCCACCTCAACGCCATTGCCTCGATCAAGGACGCCGGCCTGTTTATCGTGGGGGAGCAGGGCAGCATGTTCCGCTCCAGCGATGACGGCCAGACCTGGGAAAAACTCGAAGGCCCCTACGAGGGCTCGTTGTTTGGCGTGATCGCCACCGCTCAGCCGCGCACCCTGCTGGCCTACGGCCTGCGCGGCAACCTTTACCGTTCCACCGACTTTGGCGGCACCTGGGAACCGGTCGAATTGAATGCTGCCCGTGGCGCCCTCGAATTCGGGCTGTCGGGGGCGACCTTGCTCGATGACGGTTCCATCGTCGTGGTGGGCAATGGCGGTAGCGTGGTGGTCAGCCACGACGATGGCCAGACCTTCAGCGTATTCAACCGCCCGGACCGGATTTCGCTTTCAGCGGTGACGGCGGCAGGCAATGGCAACTTGATTCTGGTCGGGCAGGGCGGCGTTCGCGTCGCGACAGCTGCTGGCGCCGAACCGGCGAAACAATAAGAAAAAGGCGGGAAGCATGAGCAGTCATCACAACGATAAAGCGACCTTTCTTGAGCGCCTGATTTTCAACAATCGCCCGGCAGTGATCCTCATCTGCCTGCTGGTGAGTGTCTTCCTGTTCTGGCAGGCGACGTTGATTCGCCCCTCCACCAGCTTTGAAAAAATGATCCCCCTCAAGCACCCCTTCATCGAAAAGATGATGGAGCACCGCAATGACCTGGCCAACCTGGGCAATACCGTGCGCATTTCGGTCGAGGCCAAGGATGGCGACATCTTCACCAGGGAGTACATGGAGACCCTGCGGCAGATCAACGACGAGGTGTTCTACATCTCCGGCGTCGACCGCTCGGGCCTCAAGTCGCTGTGGAGCCCCAGCGTACGCTGGACCGAAGTGACCGAGGAAGGCTTCGCCGGCGGTGAGGTGATCCCGCAGAGCTACAACGGCTCGCCGCAAAGCCTCGATCAACTGCGCAACAACGTGCTCAAGTCCGGCCAGGTCGGGCGTTTGGTCGCCAACGATTTCAAGTCGAGTATTGTCGATATCCCGCTGCTGGAGTCCTACCCGGACCCGCAGGACCAGGGCAAGTTGCTGGCCCTGGACTATCGCAAGTTCTCCCATGAACTCGAAGACAAGATCCGCGACAAGTTCGAAGCCCAGAACCCCAACGTCAAGATCCACATTGTCGGCTTTGCGAAAAAGGTCGGCGACCTGATCGATGGCCTGGTGATGGTGGTGCTGTTCTTCGGCGTTGCGTTCGTCATCACCCTGATTCTGCTGCTGTGGTTCACCAATTGCCTGCGCAGCACCATTGCGGTGTTGAGCACGACACTGGTGGCGGTGGTCTGGCAACTCGGGCTGATGCACTTCTTCGGTTTTGGGCTGGACCCGTATTCGATGCTGGTGCCGTTCCTGATCTTCGCCATCGGCATCTCCCATGGCGTGCAGAAGATCAACGGCATCGCCCTGCAATCCAGCGAGGCGGACAACGCCTTGACCGCAGCCCGGCGCACCTTCCGGCAACTGTTCCTGCCGGGGATGATCGCGATCCTCGCTGACGCCGTGGGCTTTATCACGCTGCTGATCATCGACATCGGCGTGATCCGCGAACTGGCCATCGGCGCGTCCATCGGCGTGGCGGTCATCGTGTTCACCAACCTGATTCTGCTGCCGGTGGCGATTTCCTATGCGGGCATCAGCAACCGCGCCATCGAGCGCAGTAAAAAGGACGCGCACCGCGATCATCCGTTCTGGCGCCTGCTGTCAAAATTCGCCAGCGCCAAAGTCGCACCCGTCTCGATCCTGCTGGCCCTGGTCGCCTTTGGCGGCGGCCTCTGGTACAGCCAGAACCTGAAGATCGGCGACCTCGACCAGGGTGCGCCGGAACTGCGCCCGGATTCGCGCTACAACAAAGACAACAACTTCATCATCAGCAACTACTCCACCAGCTCCGACGTGCTGGTGGTGATGGTCAAGACCAAGGCTGAAGGCTGCTCGCGCTATGAAGCGATGGCGCCCATCGACCAGTTGATGTGGAAGATGCAGAACACCGAGGGCGTGCAGTCGGCGATCTCGCTGGTGACCGTGTCCAAGCAGATGATCAAGGGCATGAACGAGGGCAACCTGAAATGGGAAACCCTGTCGCGCAACCCGGACGTGCTGAACAACTCCATCGCCCGCGCCGATGGCCTGTACAACAACAATTGCTCGCTGGCGCCGGTGCTGGTGTTCCTCAACGACCACAAGGCCGAGACCCTGGACCGTGCGGTGCATGCGGTGCAGGACTTCGCCAGGGAGAACAACAAGGACGGCCTGGAATTCATCCTCGCCGCCGGGAATGCCGGGATCGAGGCGGCCACCAACGAGGTGATCAAGGAGTCGGAGCTGATCATCCTGATCCTGGTGTACCTGTGCGTGGCGACCATGTGCATGATCACCTTCCGCTCCTGGGCGGCGACCCTGTGCATCGTGCTGCCGCTGGTACTGACCTCGGTGCTGGGCAACGCGCTGATGGCGTTCATGGGCATCGGCGTCAAGGTCGCGACCTTGCCGGTGGTGGCCCTGGGCGTCGGCATCGGCGTGGATTACGGCATCTACATCTACAGCCGCCTGGAAAGCTTCCTGCGCGCCGGCCTGCCGCTGCAAGAGGCGTATTACCAGACGCTCAAGTCCACCGGTAAAGCCGTGCTGTTCACCGGTCTGTGCCTGGCCATCGGCGTGTGCACCTGGATCTTCTCGGCGATCAAGTTCCAGGCCGACATGGGCCTGATGCTGACCTTCATGCTGCTGTGGAACATGTTCGGCGCGTTGTGGCTGCTGCCGGCACTGGCGCGGTTCCTGATCAAACCGGAAAAGCTGGCGGGGCAGAAGGGCAACTCGTTGTTTGCGCACTGAACTGTAGGAGCGAGGGGGACGCCTAGTTCTTGCTCGCGAAAAACGTCAACGATAACGCGTGCATTCTGGATAAATGCGCTGTCTGTGAGTTCTTCGCGAGCAAGCTCGCTCCTACATTATTGCTTTGGGCTATCATTGCGACCTTCCTCGTAAATGATTGACTGCCATGACTGCCGACACTCTGACCACCGCCCTTGCCACCAGCGACATGCTCATCATCAACGGGCTGCACGCCTTCGACTTCACGCTGGACCGGCAGTTGCTGATCGAAAGCATGGACGGTCGGGAACTCAAGCGGTGGACCTTCAGTCCAGAACAACTGGAGGCGGCGACCTTTGATGACAGCCTGCAAAGCTGGGTGCTGTGTAACGACGACGGTGAACACCGTCTGGTCTGCCTGAGCGCCATCCAGGGCGACAACAATAACGATGAGGACGAAGCAGATGATGCGTAAATTCTGGCCCCTGTTGATGGCCGGCAGTGTCGGCGCGATGTCGGTGCAGGCCGCACCGGCCGACACCTATGAACTGCTGGTCGGCAGCTATACCGCCGGCAGCAGCGAGGGGATCTACCGCCTGCAATTCGACAGCCGTACCGGGCAGTTCAGCGGCAAGCCGGTGCTGGCGGCGAAAACCGCCAACCCGTCCTGGCTGACGCTTTCCAAAGACCAGAAGCAGCTGTTTGTTGTCAACGAAAACGGTCCGGGCCAGGACGATGTGGTCGGTCGCGTCAGCAGCTACCGTATCGATCCGCAGAATTATCAGCTCACCCTGATCAATCAGGTGCAGAGCCTGGGCAATGAGCCGACTCATTCCAGCGTGGCCGCCGACGGGCGTTATCTGTTTGTCGCCAACTATTCGGTGGTGGAAGACCCGGGCGGCAGCCTGGCGATTTTGCCGCTGGACACCGACGGCAAGCTGTCGGCCCCGGTGCAGTTGAGCGGGCACCCGGCCAGCGGTGTGAACCCTGAACGCCAGGCTTCCAACCACGTGCATTCGGTGGTGTCGTCGCCGGACGGCAAGTATGTATTCGTGCAGGACCTGGGTGCGGACAAAGTGTTTGCCTACCGCTACGACCCCAAGGCCAACCACGAACTGCCGCTGACCCCGGCAGAGCCGGCCGCCGTGCAACTGCCACCGGGCAGCGGCCCGCGCCACTTGCTGTTCAGCGCCGATGGCAAGCATGCCTGGCTGACCACCGAGATGAGCGCCCAGGTGGCGGTCTTCGACTACAACGATGGCAAGCTTGTGCAAACCCAGTTGGTGGATTTCGCCGCCGGCCAGCCGGTGTCCGATAAAGCCGGCGCTGCGCTGCATGCCTCCAGCGACGGCAAGTTCCTCTACGTCAGCAACCGTGGGACGGCCAATCAGCTTGTAGTGTTCAGCATCGACCCGGCCACCGCGCACCTCAAGGAAATCCAGCGCCGCTCGGTCGAAGGCGACCACCCGCGCGAGTTCAGCCTGGACCCGAGCGGCAAGTTCCTGCTGATCGCCAACCAGAAAAGCAATGAAATCGTGGTGGTTGAACGCGACCCCAAGACCGGCCTGCTGGGTAAAACCGTGCAGAAATTGCCGATCGATGCGCCCAGCGACCTCAAGTTCCTGGTGCGTCAATAAGCCACAGGCCCCGAACGCCGGGGCCTGACCTTCACTATTAATTTTATTGATGACGGCTACTGTTTCAAAGCATTTCTAAGCTTCAACCCTCGGGCGTAAGTTGGCTTCCAAGGCCTCCCGGCCACCAAAACCAACGCACACGAGGGTTACCGTCATGAACTTCAATCTCTTCTCGATCATCGCCGCTTCCGCCGTTTCCGCGACCGTTGCTCTGCCTGCGGCAGCCAGCGTGGACGTCACCGGCAAAAAATCCGGCACCACTGCCTATACCCAGAAGTACCTGCAACAAAGTGCCAACTTCTATGCCGCGCTGGATCACAAGACCCAGGGCTAACAAAGATCAACCTGTGGGAGGGGGCTTGCCCCCGATGGCAATGTGTCAGTCTGCTTATCTGTAGCTGACCCACCGCAATCGGGGGCAAGCCCCCTCCCACAGGTTGATTGATGTTGGTTTCAGGGTTTTGCCATCACCGCGATAAACAGCTGCGACTCCAGAATCCGCTGCAGCCACGCCTGAAGCCGTGGATACGGCGCCCCCGCAAACCATTCACGATCCACATGGGCGAACTGTCGCACGAACGGCACCACCGCCGCGTCCGCCAGACTCATGCGCTCTGCGAGCAAGTACTCACGGTCCGCCAGCAAATCCTCCAGCTTCTGCAGGAACACCTCACCCTCGGCCCGATAATGTTCCATTGCGTGCTCGGGGTAGCGCTCGGCGTACTTGTATCGATTCAAGTGATGTTTGAACACTTGGTCATTCTCGGCGATCAACGCCAGCACCGCAGGATCGCGTTGCAGCAGCCAATCCTCGGGATCGTGCTGCGCCAGGGCCCATTGCATGATCTCCAGGCTTTCCTCGATCACCCGGCCGTCAAGGCTCAACACCGGCACCGTGCCCTTGGGCGACAACGCCAGCATGTCGGCCGGTTTGGCCTTGAGGCTCACCTCGATGATCTCCACCGGTACGCCTGAATAGCGCAACGCCAACCGCGCGCGCATGGCATAGGGGCAGCGCCGGAACGAGTACAGCAGCGCCGCGCTCACTTGACCTCCAGGGTGCTCAAGCCATTGCCCTGGCGCTTGACCTGGATCTGCACCGGGATGCGTTCGTGCATTTCCTGCACGTGGGAGATCACCGCCACCTTGCGCCCCTGGGCCTGCAAACCGTCCAGGGCGTCCATCGCCAGTTGCAGGGATTCGGGGTCGAGGCTGCCGAAACCTTCGTCGATAAACAGCGACTCGATCTTCAAGGTACTGGACGCCATCGACGCCAGGCCCAGGGCGAGCGCCAGGGAGACGAGGAAGGTTTCACCGCCCGACAGCGAGTGCACCGAGCGCAGTTCGTCGCCCATCTCGGTGTCCATCACCAGCAGGCCAAGCATGCTGCCGCCGCGTTTAAGGCGGTAGCGGCGCACCAGCTGGCGCAATTGCACGTTGGCGTGGTGCACCAGCAGGTCGAGGTTGTAGGCCTGGGCGATTTTGCGGAACGTGTCGCCAGTGGCCGAACCGATCAGTGCATTCAGGCGGGCCCAACGCTGCCATTGGTCATAGGCCTTGGCGATCTGTTCGGCCAGGGCGTGATTGGCGTCCTGGCGCCGCTGGTCTTCGGCCTGGCGGGCGCGCAGTTCGGCGCAGTGTTTCTCGCCCTCGGCCAGTTGCTGGTTGAGCACGGCGAGGCTGTTGTCCAGCTGCTCGGCGTCCAGGTTGCCGTTGTGCAAGGCCTGATGTTCGGCCAGGCGCTGTTCGCGCTCCTGCAGCAAGACACCGGCTTGTTCAACGGCTTTTTCGCGGGTGTGCAACTGATGGCGCAGGTCCGTGACCTGGGCCTCGTCGAAGGCCAGCAGGCGGGTCAGGCCTTGGTCATCCAGCTCGGGATGCGCGGCTCGCCACGCAGTGATGCGCGTGTCCAGGGCTTGTTGCTCCGTCTCGAGCGCTTGCTGACGTTCAAGCAGGGCCTTGAGATCGGCGACCAGTTGCACCAGTGCGGTGTGCACCGCGTGCAGTTCCTGGCTGGCGTCGGCTTCGCTTTGGCGCGCCTGGCTGACGGCCCGGTCCAACTGCTGTTGCCACTGTTCGGCGCTCTCGTGCGCACCGAGCAAGTCGCTGAGTTTGGCCTGGGCGTCGTGTTGCTGGGTGCAGAGCTGCGCGACCTGCAGATTCAGGGCTTCTGACTGCTGCTGGCGATGCTGCTGATGGGTCTGTTGTTTTTCGATGGCCTGCTGGCGCTCTTGCTGCTCGGCCAGTTCATCGCGCTGATGGCCCAGTTGCTCGAGACGCTGGCTGACCTGCTGGTCGAGTTGCAGGAAGGTCGCCGCCGGCTCACTGCGCAAGCCTTCCAGGGTGGCGGCGGGCAACAGGCTGGCGAAGCTGGCAAGCTCCGTATCGAGGCGCTCGCGGTCACTGGCCAGGGCGCGCTGCTGGTCGAGCAACAATTGTCGGGCCTGCTGGCTCGCGTCCTGGGCGGCCTGCAATTGCTGCTGCAAACGCCCGGCGTTTTGTTGCAGGTTGAGCAGGGCGCCCTGGCGCTGTTCGTCCTGGGCGATGCTTTGCGTCAGTTGCGCCAGTTGCTGGGCCAGCCAGTCGGTGCGCTTGACCGCGTCCTGATGCAACAGCGTCGCGTACAGTGGGTGCGCTTCAAGGCTCGGCGCCAACGCCTGCTGCTGCAGCGCCAGCTGTTCCTGTTGGGCTAGAAATTCCTTTTGCTGGGCGATCAGCCCACCCACTTCGCCGCGTAGCTCGGTGAGTTTTTCCTTGAGGCGGTCGACGGCTTGCTGCGCTGTGGCCTCTTCGCTTTCATCGTGGCGACCCAGGCTCTGCAACAGCGCTTCGGGCTGGTGATAGGGATGTTCGTGGCTGCCGCAGACCGGGCAGGGCTGGCCATCCTGCAACTGTTCGCGCAGTTCCTCGACGCTGGCACTGCGGGCCAGGCGCTGGCGCTCCAGCAGTTGCTTGGTCACCGTCAGGGTTTGCTCGGCCACCGTCAGTTCGGCTTTGGTTTGCAGGCCGGTCTGGTTCAGTTGCTCGCGCTGCTGCGCCGCGTCGGCGAGTTTCTGCGCCAGGGTGCCGGCCTGGGTGTCGAGCTGCTGTTGACTGCCCCACAAGCGCGCGAGGTCTTCGAAAGCGCGTTGTTGCTTGCGATTGTCCTGCAGGAGGCTGGCGAGCAATTGAATTTGCTCGGCCACCGCGTGGGGTTCGGCGCCGGCCTCCTGGTACAGCAGGTCCAGGGCCTCGCGTTGCAGGGTAAATTGCTCGACGGCGGCGTTGACGCGCTGTTCAAGCTGCGGCAGTTCAGCCTCGCCCTGGTTCAGGCGATTGCCGATCATCATCAGTTGTTGCAGGCGGTCGCGGTAGGCCGTCCAGGCGTCGCTCAGTGGCGCGAGGGTGGCGCTGCGCTCAAGTTCGGTGGCCAGGCTTTGCAGGCGCTCGGCGACCTGGGCCTGTTTGTCCTGCAAGCCTGTGAGCAAGACGTGGCCTTCGTGGCAGGCGCTTTCGTGCTGCTGCTTTTCCTCGGTGCGCTTGGCCAGCTCTTTGGTCAAGTGGGTGAGGGTGGTCTGTTCTTCGAAGGCCTGGCGCAGCAAAGGCGCGGCGCTTGCCTGGTTCTGTTGGGCTTGGGCCAGGGCCGATTGGGCGGCGGCCTGCTGTTGTTGCGCCTGTTCCTGACGGCTGTGCAGCGCGGTTTGTTGCTCAAGGTGCTGTTGAATCTGCGCGGCGAGCGGGGCCAGCAATGCGTCGAGTTCAGCGCGACGCACGAAGTGATGGCGCTGCGGCGCGAGCTGGTCCAGGCGCGTCAGGTCCTGGCGCTGCTGGCCTTGGCTGTCCCACAGTTGTTGGGCTTGTTGCAGCTGCTCGGCGGCGCTTTGCCGGCGCTCCTGCCATTCGCGCAACTCCTTGAGCCAGGTGTGCTGCAACTCCAACTGCTTGAGTTGGGCCTGGTGGGTTTTGAGTTGCTGTTGTGCCTGACTCAGTTGTTGATCCAGCTCGGCGCGGGCTTCGGCAGCCAGAGGCACCACGCCGCTGGCCTGGTCCTGCAATTGTTTGTGCACGTCCCTGGCATCCTTGGCCTTGTCGAACGCACGGCGGCCCAGTTGGGTATACAGCGCGGTGTCGGTGAGCTTTTCCAGCAGTTCGCTGCGCTCGTTGTCGTTGGCCTTGAGAAAGGCGCTGAACTCGCTTTGCGCCAGCAGCACTGCGCGGGTGAATTGTTCGAAGTTCAGGCCCAGGGCCAGTTCCAGCTGGGTCTTGTATTCGGTTTTCTGACTGGCCAGCAGTTGCTCGCTGTCCAGGTCGATCAGGCTCTGGCGGCTGTTCTGCAACTTGCCGCTGGCCTTGTCGCGCGCGCGATTGGCTTCCCAGCGCGCACGGTAGCGGCGGCCGCTGACGCCGACGAAATCCACCTCGGCATAACCACCGCCGGTGCCCCGTCTGAGCAGGGTGCGCGGGTCGCCGATGGAAATGTCGCTGTCGGCATCCGGCATCTTGGCCTGGCCGGTATCGCCCAGGCGCGGCACCGCGCCAAACAGCGCCAGGCACAGCGCATCGAGCAGGGTGCTCTTGCCGGCGCCGGTCGGCCCGGTGATGGCGAACAGACCGGCGCTGGCCAGCGGCTCGGCGGTGAAGTCGATCTCGAACGGCCCGGCCAGGGACGCGAGGTTTTTCAGGCGGATGGCGAGGATCTTCATGGCTGTTCGCCCTCCTGTTGCACTTCCTGGAGCAGCACGGCGAAGTCCTTCAAGGTCTGTTCATCCACTTCGCTGCCATAGCTGTCCTGCCAGGCGCGGCTGAACAATTCCTGGGGGGTGAGTTGGTCGAGTTCGACCAGGCGCTCCTCATCATTGCCTTCGCGCGGGCCATTGCCTGCGTATTCGGCGGCGATGCGCACCAGGCGCACGGCCTTGCCTTGCAGGGCATTTTCGATCTGCTGGCGCAGGTCCGGCTGCGGTTCGTCAAGGCGTACCCGGACTTCCAGCCATGGGTGACGTTGGGTTTCGGCCAGCAAATCCACATCGGGCAAGTCGGCCAGCTGTTTGAGGATATCTGCCAGAGGCGCGGCCTCCAGGCGTTGCAGATTGACCGAGCGCGGGATCGGCAGCGGTTCGACGCTGACCAGCCTTTCGCCCTGGAACGTCACGTCGAGCACCTGGTGCTTGTAGCCGATTTCGGAAAAAGACAGCGGAATCGGCGAGCCGCTGTAGCGAATGCGCTCTTCGCCATTCACCTTCTGCGGCTTGTGCAAATGGCCGAGGGCGACGTAGCCGACACTTCTATCGAAGAGTTTGGCCGGCAGCGCCTCGGCATTGCCGATGATCAGGCTGCGCTCGGAGTCTTCCGACACCGATCCCCCGGCCATGTGTGCATGGCTGATGGCAATCAGCGCCTGGCCCTTTTTGCGTTTGGCGTTGGCGGCGGCGATCAGCCATTCATGCACCTGGCCGATGCCCTGCAGGTAATCATCGCCCAACTGTGCGCCCGTGACTTCCGCCGGGCGCAGGAACGGCAGCGCCAGGCACCAGGCGGCGATCTTGCCTTTGGCATCCGGCAACGGGATCAACAGGCGTTCGGCATCCAACTGGCCATCATCGAGCCACAACACCCGGCCCAGGGCGTGGGTGCGCAGGCGGCGCATCAACGGTGCGGGCAATTCGATGCGCGACCCGGAGTCATGATTGCCGGCAATCATCACGATCGTCAGTGTCGGGTTTTGTTCGTGGGCGCTGATGATGAAGTCATACAGGCGCTCCTGTGCCTTGAGCGGCGGGTTGACCGTGTCGAAAATATCGCCGGCGATCAACAGCGCCTCCGGGCGGTGGGCCTTTAACTGGTCCAGCAGCCATTCGAGGAAACAGGCGTGTTCGAAGTCGCGTTCCTGGCCGTGCAGGTTTTGCCCAAGGTGCCAGTCGGAGGTGTGGAACAGACGCAAGGCGAACTCCGTGCAGAAGAGGAAAAGGAGGGGAGTTTACCTGTAAAAGCACACGGGGTGCCTGCGGGTAGCCCCGGACCCAGTGTGGGAGGGGGCTTGCCTCCTCCCACAGGGGATCGCGTTGTTTTATTGGGTATCCGTGCCCCAACAAAAAATGCGCCCCTGAGGGCGCATTTCTTTGTTCGGTCAGCGATCGCCTGTCAGGCAGGCGCATTCCAGGCCCGATCACCGTGCTCGTCCTTGATGCGAGTCGGCAAGCCCATCACGTCCAGCGCTTTCAGGAACGGCTCGGCCGGCAGTTCCTCGACGTTGGCCATGTGTTTCACATCCCACTCACCACGCGCTACCAGCAGCGCGGCGGCGACCGGTGGCACGCCGGCGGTGTAGGAGATGCCCTGGCTGTCGGTCTCGGCGAAGGCTTCCTCGTGGTCGGCCACGTTGTAGATGAACATCTCGCGCGGCTGGCCATCCTTGGTGCCTTTGACCAGGTCACCGATGCAGGTCTTGCCGGTGTAGCCGGGGGCGAGCGAAGACGGGTCGGGCAGGACGGCCTTGACCACTTTCAACGGCACCACTTCCAGGCCTTCGGCGGTGGTGACCGGTTTCTCGGAGAGCAGGCCGAGGTTTTTCAGCACGGTGAACACATTGATGTAGTGTTCGCCGAAGCTCATCCAGAAGCGCACGTTGGGCACGTCGAGGTTTTTCGACAGTGAGTGCACTTCATCGTGGCCGGTGAGGTAGAGGTTCTGCGAGCCGACGACCGGCAGGTCGTCGGTGCGTTTGACTTCGAACATGGTGTTGCTGGTCCACTGGCTGTTCTGCCAGCTCCACACCTGTCCGGTGAACTCGCGGAAGTTGATTTCCGGGTCGAAATTGGTGGCGAAGTATTTGCCATGGGAGCCGGCATTGACGTCGAGGATGTCGATCGAATCAATGCGGTCGAAATGCTGTTGCTGCGCCAGCGCGGCGTACGCGTTGACGACACCCGGGTCGAAGCCCACGCCCAGGATGGCGGTGATGTTCTTCTGTTTGCATTCTTCCAGGTGGTTCCATTCGTAGTTGCCGTACCACGGCGGGGTCTCGCAGACCTTGCCCGGCTCTTCGTGAATGGCGGTGTCGAGGTACGCAACGCCCGTGTCGATGCAGGCACGCAGTACCGACATGTTGAGGAACGCGGAACCCACGTTGATGACGATCTGCGATTCAGTCTCGCGGATCAGGGCCTTGGTCGCTTCCACGTCCAGGGCGTTCAGCGCGAAGGCCTGGATGTCGGCGGGAACCTTGAGGCTACCCTTGGCCTTGACGCTGTCGATGATGGCCTGGCATTTGGAGATGTTGCGCGACGCGATAGCAATACGACCGAGTTCGTCGTTGTGCTGCGCGCACTTGTGGGCCACCACCTTGGCGACACCTCCTGCACCAATGATAAGAACGTTCTTTTTCAATTGCTTTATCTCTCCTTTATCCGCCAGCTTACGAAAGGCTGGACAGGTAGTCGTCGTAACCAAATTCACGAACCACTTCGACTGTACCGTCGAGTTGTTTCACTACGATGGACGGCATTTTCAGGCCGTTGAACCAGTTTTTCTTGACCATGGTGTAGCCCGCGGTGTCGATGAACGACAGCCGATCGCCGATGGCCAGCGGACGATCAAATTGATACTCGCCGAAAATATCCCCGGCCAGGCAGGATTTGCCGCACACCATGACGGTGTGTTCGCCTTCGCTTGGCGCCAGCTTGGCGTTGAGGCGATAGATCAGCAGGTCCAGCAAGTGGGCTTCGATGGAGCTGTCGACCACGGCCAGGTTCTTGCCGTTGTAGAGCGTGTCGAGCACGGTGACTTCGAGCGACGCGCTGTTGGTGATCGCCGCTTCCCCCGGTTCCAGGTACACCTGCACGCCGTACTTCTCGGAGAATGCTTTCAAACGCGCGCAAAACGCGTCCAGCGCATAGCCTTCACCGGTGAAATGGATGCCGCCGCCGAGGCTGACCCACTGGACCTTGTGCAGCAGCGCGCCGAAGCGTTCTTCGATGGTGCCGAGCATTTTGTCGAACAGACTGAAATCGCCGTTCTCGCAGTTGTTGTGGAACATGAAACCGGAGATCTGCTCGATCACGCCTTCGATCTTCACCGGGTCCCATTCGCCCAGGCGGCTGAACGGACGCGCCGGGTCGGCCAGCAGGTAATCGGAGCTGCTCACTTGCGGGTTGACCCGCAGGCCGCGGGTCTTGCCCTCGGAGCGCTCGGCAAAGCGCTGCAGCTGGCTGATGGAGTTGAAGATGATCTTGTCGCAGTTGTCCAGCATCTCTTCGATTTCATCATCGGCCCAGGCCACGCTGTAGGCGTGCGCCTCACCTTCGAACTTCTGGCGGCCGAGCTTCAACTCATACAGCGACGACGAGGTGGTGCCGTCCATGTATTGCTGCATCAGGTCGAACACCGACCAGGTGGCAAAGCACTTGAGTGCCAGCAGAGCCTTGGCGCCGGACTGCTCGCGCACGTAGGCAATCTTCTGCATGTTGACCAGAAGCTTCTGTTTATCGATGAGGTAGTACGGCGTTTTGATCATTTTTGAGAGCCTGCGGCGGTGCCTGCCAAAAAAGGACACGCATTGTGCCCGCACTTGGAACAGATCGAAAGGTTAGTGGGCGGAATTTGCTGCGCCGGGTTTCGAGCATAGGTCCTGAGTATGACCGTCCATGGTTATACACCGACCTGATGTGGGAGGGGGGTTGCCCCCCGATGGCGGCCTCAGGATTGGCCAGTATTTTGGATCAGACCGAGTACATATCCATTATTTAGGTAACGGCCACTTAGGGTTCCGCCCTGACGGCGGCTCACTTTTGAAAAGCGCAAAAGTAAGCAAAACGCTCT
>NZ_CVTX01000148.1:13688-13918 GCF_900005715.1 Pseudomonas sp. 34 E 7 | reverse complement strand
GGCTAACCCGGCGTCCTGCCGGGTTACCCACGGATTCAAGCCTGCGTTCGGCCAGCGTGGTTTAACGGGGCGCCTGAGATCAAGATCAAAAGCGACTCGCTGCGCATCGTGGTTACGGGTGGGCGCGGCTGCGTTATGTAGGAGCGAGCTTGCTCGCGAAAAACTCACAGGCGCCGCGTTGATTCAGGAAGCACGCGTTATCGTTGACGTTTTTCGCGAGCAAGCTCGCT
>NZ_CVTX01000148.1:2707-13638 GCF_900005715.1 Pseudomonas sp. 34 E 7 | reverse complement strand
CGCCATGGATGGCGCGTGGCGGCGGCCCCCCACATCAATGTCGGATTGCGGGCACACCGAGCCTAAGCGAGGTGCCGAGTGGTGGGGCAAGAGCCCTTTTGGTTACTTTTGGGGCTCTTTTCCAAAAGTGACCCGCTGTAAAAGCGGAACCCTAAGTAGCCGTGACCGCAGCAACGGATATGTACTCAACCCAATCCACCATCCCGGCCGCCCCAGAGGCCGCCATCGGGGGCAAGCCCCCTCCCACATTGAGCGCGATATGCAGTCGGGGCACTGACATCAAACCGTCATCTTTCCACCACCTTCCTGCCACATTCCCTCGCTAATGTCCTCGCCAATGAGATCGATCTCAAGCGAGCCCCAATGACTGACCTGAAAGACGTAGCACGCCTGGCTGGCGTGTCCCGCGCCACCGCTGCACGCACTTTTGCTTCCCCGGACCAGGTGCGCCCGGTGACCCGTGAGCAGGTGTTCGCCGCCGCCCGTGAGTTGGGTTTCCGGCCGAACCTGCTGGGCCGCCAGTTGCGCCTGCAGACCACCCAACTGATCGGCGTCGTGGTGCCCAACCTGCTCAACCCAGTGTTCGCCGAGCAGTTCCAGGCCATGGAGCGCGCCGCGCGGTCTCGGGGCTACAGCCTGGTGCTGGCCACCACCGATTACAGCAGCGAGCGCGAAAGCACGGTAGTGGAAGAACTGTTGCGCCAGCGCGTCGACGGTCTGGTACTGACGGTCACCGATGCCGAAAGCAATGCCGTGCTCAGCAGCCTGAACACCGAAAAGACACCCTTCGTGCTGGCCTACCATCAGCCGAGCAACCCCAACTACAGCGCCGTGTCGGTCGACAACCGCGCGGGCATGGCCCTGGCCACGCGTTATCTGCTGGACGCCGGGCACCGCCGGATCAGCATGGTCGCCGGCCCCGCGTTGCAGTCCGACCGTGCCCGTCTGCGGCATGCGGGGTATTGCGAGGCGATGGAAGCGTACGGTCTCAAGAGCCGCCCGGTGATCGAAATGCCGGCCCACACCCAGGCCGAGTTCACGGCGATCGCGCCGTTTCTCAAGAGCCCCGACGCGCCCACGGCGTTGGTGTGTTCCAACGACTTCCTGGCGATCAGCCTGATTGCCGAACTGCGCCGCAACGCCTGGAACGTTCCTGGGCAACTGTCTGTGATGGGCTTCGATGGCATCAGCCTCGGCACCCAGATGCACCCGACCCTGTGCAGCGTGGTGCAGCCCATTGCGCTGCTGGCCAGCACCGTGATTGACCAACTGCTGGCGCAAATCGCCGGCAACGCCCCGACGTCCCATTGCCTGCCTTGCCATATCCGGCCAGGCGAAAGTACCCAGCCCCATGAGGAGACCCTTGATGCGCGCACTCAGTAAAACCCTGGCAGCCCTGCTGCTGTGCGGTGCGGCCAGCCTGGCCCAGGCCGCCGACACTGCGATTTGCTACAACTGCCCGCCGGACTGGGCCGATTGGGGCACCCAGCTCAAGGCCATCGCCGCCAGCACCGGCGTGCAGGTGCCGCGGGACAACAAAAACTCCGGCCAGTCCCTGGCGCAGTTGGTGGCGGAAAAAGCCGCGCCGGTGGCCGACGTCGTTTACTACGGCGTCACCTTCGGCCTGCAGGCGCAAAAAGCCGAGGTGGTCGACACCTACAAACCCAAGGCCTGGGAGCAGATTCCCGCCGGCCTGAAAGACCCCGCCGGCCATTGGTTCGCGATCCATTCCGGGACCCTGGGCATCATGGTCAACGTCGACGCACTCGGCGGTCTGCCGGTGCCGCAAAGCTGGGCCGACCTGCTCAAGCCTGAGTACAAAGGCATGGTCGGTTACCTCGATCCGTCCAGCGCCTTTGTCGGCTACGTGTCGGCGGTGGCGATCAACCGCGCCATGGGCGGTGACCTGGACAACTTCGCCCCGGCCATCGACTACTTTCGCAAACTGGCAAAAAACAGCCCCATCGTGCCCAAGCAGACCGCCTACGCACGGGTACTGTCCGGCGAGTTGCCGATCCTGGTCGACTACGACTTCAACGCCTACCGCGCCCGCTACAAAGACCAGGCCAATGTCGCCTTCGTGATTCCGCAGGAAGGCAGCATCAGCGTGCCCTACGTCATGAGCCTGGTCGCCAACGCGCCACACCGTGCGAACGCGGAAAAAGTCCTCGACTTCGTGCTCTCGGACGAGGGCCAGGCACTGTGGGCCAAGGCCTACCTGCGCCCGGTGCGGCCGATGAAAATGCCGGCGGACGTCGCCGCACAGTTCCTCCCGGACAGTGACTATGCCCGCGCCGGTGTCGTGGACTACGAAAAAATGGCCGCTGTGCAGGAAGCCTTCGCCGCCCGTTACCTGAACGAGGTCAAGTAAGTGGCGACATCGGCAAAACACGCCGCCTGGGCGCTGGCCCCGGCCTTCGCAGTGCTGCTCGCGTTCTGGCTGTTGCCGCTGGCGCACCTGATGGTGCTCGGCGCCGAAAGCCGCGATGGGAGCGGCAGCGGCTACTGGCAGGTGCTCAGCAGTGCGCAGTATTTGGGCAGCCTGGGGCAAACCCTGATCCTGGCAGGGGTGGTGACGCTGGTCGCGCTGGTGATCGGCGGTATCAGCGGTGTCTTCCTCGCACGGCAACAGTTCTTCGGGCGCTCGGCGCTGGTGGCATTGCTCACGTTCCCGCTGGCGTTTCCCGGGGTGGTGGTGGGGTTCCTGGTGATCCTGCTGGCGGGGCGCCAGGGACTGTTTGCCGCCCTGGGCCTGCAACTGGCCGGTGAGCGCTGGATCTTTGCCTACTCGTTGGCGGGGCTGTTCGTGGGCTACCTGTACTTCTCGATTCCCCGGGTAATTCTGACGGTGATGGCTGCCTGCGAAAGCCTCGACCGCAGCCTGGAGGAGGCCGCGCATTCATTGGGGGCAGGGCACTGGCGCGTGGTCTGCGATGTGATCGTGCCGGGCCTGGCGCCGGCGCTGGCGTCGTGCGGTGCGATCTGTTTTGCCACGTCCATGGGCGCGTTCGGCACGGCGTTCACCCTGGGCACGCGCCTTAACGTCACGCCCGTGGCGATCTATAACGTGTTCACCAATTACGCCAACTTTGCCGTCGCCGCTGCGCTGTCGGTGGTGCTTGGCGCGGTGACCTGGGCCGTGCTGCTGCTCACGCGGCGCCTGGTGAAAAATTCGGGGACTGTGCTGTGAAGCGCTCATCGCTGTTTGTGCTGCAACTGCTGTTTACCCTGTTGGTGTGCGCCTTCATGTTGGTGCCGGTGCTGCTGTCGCTGCTGGCGGGGCTGACACGCAACTTCTTTGTCGGCGTTTCCAGCGGCTTGACCTTCGACTGGTTGATCCAGGTGTGGCAAGCCTATTCACCCACTGTGTGGCTCTCGCTGCAACTGGCCCTGGCCTGCGCGGTGTGCGTCTGCGTGATCGGTGTGCCGGCGGCCTATGCCCTGGTGCGCATGAACAACCGTTTCAGTCGCGCCTTCGAAGAACTGATGGTGTTGCCGGTGGCGATGCCAGGGTTGGCCAGTGCGTTGGCGCTGCTGCTGACGTACGGCCAGTTCGGCAGCTTTCGCAGCAGTTGGCTGTTCATCCTCGTCGGCCATGTGCTGTTCACCTTGCCGTTCCTGGTGCGCCCGGTGATGGCGGTGATGCAGCGCCAACAACTGCCGGTATTGGAAGAAGCTGCCGCCAGCCTCGGTGCAGGTCCGATCAAGCGCTTTTTCAGCGTGGTGGTGCCCAATTGCCGGGCGGGGATTCTGGCCGGCGTACTGATGGTGGTCACCCTGAGCCTGGGTGAATTCAACCTGACCTGGATGCTCCACACGCCGATGACCAAGACCCTGCCGGTGGGCCTCGCCGACAGCTACGCCTCGGCGCGCCTGGAAATCGCCAGTGCCTACACCCTTATCTTCCTGCTGATGATCGTGCCGCTGTTGATTGCGCTGCAGGCCATCAGTGCCCGTTTGTCCCGTGGAGAGCGTCGATGACCGCTATTACTATTGGCCTGCAAGGCTGTCGCAAGGCGTTCGCCGACGGCACCGTGGCCGTGCATGACCTGGACCTGACCGTCGAAGGCGGCGAAACCCTGGCGATCCTCGGCCCGTCCGGCTGCGGCAAAACCACCACGTTGCGCTTGATCGCCGGTCTGGAACGCCCGGACGTGGGCCAGGTGTTTTTCGGTGATCAGGACGTGACTCGCCTGCCCATTGAGCGCCGCGATGTGGGCATGGTGTTTCAGAACTACGCGCTGTTTCCCAACCTGGATGTGGCCGGCAACATTGTCTACGGCTTGAAGATTCGAGGGATGGCGCCGCGAGAGCGCAACAAGCGCTGCGAAGAACTGCTTGAGTTGGTGGGCTTGCAGCAGCACGGCAAGCGCAGTATCCATGAACTCTCCGGCGGCCAGCGCCAGCGCGTCGCCCTGGCTCGCGCCCTGGCGCCACGCCCGAAAGTATTGCTGCTGGACGAACCGCTGGCGGCCCTCGACGCACAACTGCGCGAGCGCCTGCGCAGTGAGTTGAGCGAACTGCTGCGCGGCCTTGGCATCACCTCGGTGTTCGTCACCCACGACCAGGGCGAAGCCATGGCCCTGGGCGACCGTATCCTGGTGATGGAGCACGGACGCATCGCACAACTGGCCAGCCCACGGGACATTTACCAGAAACCGGCCAATGCCTTTGTCGCAGGCTTTGTCGGCAACCTCAACGCCTTCGCCGTGAGCGGGTCGTCGCCCAAGGGCTTGAAAGTCTGCGGCGGCGAACTGCCGTGGCATGGCACCGACCAGCCCGACACCCTGTATTGCCGCCCCGAACATCTGCGGGTGATGGAGAGCGAAGGGCACTTGCACGGGCGTCTGCTGGCGCAGTTCTTCCAGGGCGCACAGAGCCGTTTGCTGGTGGACGTGGGCGGCCCGCAACCGTTGCTGGTCGACAGCAGCGACAACCAGCTGTACGTCGTCGGCGCGCCGATTGCCCTGGCGATTGCGCCGCACATGTTGTTCACCCTGAATGCGTGAGAATCCACTGTGAATCATCCGTTTCTCGTTGCACAGATCAGCGACCTGCACCTCAAGGCCGGCCAGCGCCTCACCTATGGCGTGGTTGACACCCTGGGCGCGCTGCGCCGCGCCGTCGATCACCTGAACGCCAGCCAACCACGGCCTGACATCGTGGTGATCAGCGGCGACCTCGTGGACTTTGGCCGCGCCGATGAGTACGCCGTGCTGCACCCTGAACTCGCGCGCCTGCACATGCCGTGCTACCTGGTACCCGGCAATCACGACGCGCGCGGGCCGTTGCTCGATGCGTTCGGCGATCATGCCTACTTGCCGTTATCGGCAGAGGGCCCGCTGGACTGGGTGGTAGACACGCATCCGCTGCGCCTGATCGGCCTCGACTCCACCATTCCCGGCAGCCATGGCGGCCAGTTGCTGGACAGCCAATTGCACTGGCTCGATGAGCAACTGGCGCTGCGCCCGCAGGCGCCGACCTTGCTGATCCTGCATCACCCGCCGTTTATCAGCGGCATCGGCCATATGGACCGCGAACCCTTCATCAACGCCGCCGCCCTGGAGCGCGTGGTGGCACGCCACCCGCAGGTGGAGCGCCTGTTGTGCGGGCATCTGCACCGGCCGATGCAGCGCCGTTTCGGTGCCAGCCTCAGTTGTGTATGCCCCGGCACGTCCCACCAGATCGTGCTGGATTTGCAGGATGCGGCGCCCGCGCATTTCAACCTGGAGCCGCCGGGCTATCTGTTGCATCGCTGGGATGCGCAACAGGGTTTGATCAGCCACAACGGCGTGTTCGGGGATTATCCGGGGCCGTATCCGTTCTATGACGCGCATGGGTTGATTGACTGAGGTTTCGATTCAGCTGATGTAACAGCTCGGGTACGGCGCCGGACCTGTGGCGAGGGAGCTTGCTCCCGTGAGGGCCGGACAGCCGACGCGTTTCTACCTGACGCTCCGAGGTCCAAATGTGGGAGGGGGCTTGCCCCCGATGGTGGCCTCTGGGCCGACCAGTATCTTGGATCAGACCGAGTACATATCCGTTTCTGCGGTAACGGCTGCTAATGGTTCCGCTTTTACAGCGGCTCACTTTTGAAAAGCGCAAAAGTAAGCAAAACGCTCTTGCCCCACCACTCGGCACCTCGCCCAGGCTCGGTGTGCCCTCTCTCCGGCTTGAATCCGTGGGCCGCCGCAATGGGCCATCCATGGCCCAGTGCGGCTAACCCGGCGTCCTGCCGGGTTACCCACGGATTCAAGCCTGCGTTCGGCCAGCGTGGTTTAACGGGGCGCCTGAGATCAAAAGCAGATCAAGATCAAGAGCGGCTCGCTTCGCATCGTGGTTACGGGTGGGCGCTGCGTTGCTGTCTGTATGAATAAATTTTGTATTCATCTAAAGAAAAATGAGTTTGTCTCATTATCGCCATCTCCCGACAATGGCCGCCATAGATACCGACATTGGAGATAAAAAGTCATGGCAGTCGCTCATTCCCTCGGATTTCCGCGCATTGGACGCGATCGTGAACTGAAAAAAGCGCAGGAAGCGTTCTGGAAGGGCGAGCTCGATGAAGCCGGCCTGCGCGCCGTGGGGCGTGACTTGCGCAAGGCCCATTGGGACCTGCAGAAACAGGCCGGCATCGAGTTGTTGCCCGCCGGTGATTTCGCCTGGTACGACCAGGTGCTGACTCACTCGCTGATGTTTGGCGTGATCCCGGAGCGTTTTCGTCCGGCCGATGGCCAGGCCACGTTGCACACGTTATTCGGCATGGCCCGCGGCGTCAGCGATGCGTGCTGCGCCGGCGCTCACGCCCAGGAGATGACCAAGTGGTTCGATACCAACTATCACTACCTGGTGCCGGAGTTCAGTGTCGATCAGCAATTCCACCTCGGATGGGACCAGTTGTTCGAAGAAGTCCAGGAAGCCCGCGACCTCGGGCACGCCGTCAAGCCGGTGGTGATTGGCCCGCTGACGTACCTGTGGCTGGGCAAGGCCAAGGGCGGCGACTTTGACAAGCTTGATCTGCTCGACCGCCTGCTGCCGCTGTACGGCCAGATCTTCCAGCGCCTGGCGGAGCTGGGTGTCGAGTGGGTGCAGATCGACGAGCCGATCCTGGTGCTCAATCTGCCGCAGGAGTGGAAGAACGCCTTTGAGCGTGCCTACAACCTGATCCAGCGTGATCCGTTGAAGAAACTGGTGGCCACCTACTTTGGCGGGCTGGAAGAAAACCTCGGCCTGGCCGCCAATCTGCCGGTCGACGGGCTGCACATCGACCTGGTACGCGCGCCGGAGCAATACCCGACGATTCTTGATCGCCTGCCGGCTTATAAGGTGCTGTCCCTAGGCGTGGTCAACGGCCGTAACGTGTGGCGCTGTGACCTGGAAAAAGCCTTGGCGACGTTGCAACACGCCCAGGACAAACTTGGTGAGCGCTTGTGGGTCGCGCCGTCCTGTTCACTGCTGCACAGCCCGGTGGATCTGGCGCGTGAAGACCAGTTGGACGGCGAGTTGAAGAGCTGGCTGGCCTTCGCTTTGCAAAAGTGCGCGGAAGTCGCGGTACTGACCCAGGCCCTCGACCAGCCCGAGGCGCCGCAGGTGCTGGCCGCGCTGGCTGAGAGTCGTGCGGTACAGGCTGCGCGCGCCGCTTCGCCGCGTATTCACAAGCCCGCCGTGCAAGCGCGCGTTGCCGCGATCAGCGCCAGGGACAGCCAGCGCCAATCGCCGTTTGCCCAGCGTATCGAGAAGCAGCGGGCCGGCCTCGACCTGCCGCTGTTTCCCACCACTACCATCGGTTCGTTCCCGCAAACTGCGTCGATCCGCCTGGCGCGCCAGTCGTACAAGGCCGGCAAGTTGAGCGAAGCCGAATACGTCGAAGCGATGCACAGCGAGATCAGGCACGCGGTTGAGGTGCAGGAGAACCTCGGGCTGGATGTGCTGGTGCACGGTGAGGCCGAACGTAACGACATGGTTGAATACTTCGCCGAGCAATTGGACGGCTACGCGTTCAGCCGTTTCGGCTGGGTGCAGAGCTACGGTTCGCGCTGTGTGAAACCGGCGCTGATCTACGGCGACCTGAGCCGTCCGAAAGCCATGACGGTCGAGTGGATTCGCTACGCCCAGGGCCTCACGCGCAAGGTGCTCAAGGGCATGTTGACGGGCCCGGTGACCATGCTGATGTGGTCGTTCCCACGGGAAGACGTGAGCCGTGAAGTGCAGGCCCGGCAGTTGGCCCTGGCGCTGCGTGACGAGGTGGTGGACCTGGAAGCCGCCGGTATCAGGATCGTGCAGATCGACGAGGCCGCGTTCCGCGAAGGCTTGCCGTTGCGTCAGGCGCAATGGCCGCACTACCTGGACTGGGCCACCGAAGTGTTCCGCCTGTGCGCCTGCGGCGTGCGTGACGAGACCCAGATCCACACCCACATGTGCTACAGCGAATTCAACGATGTGATCGAGTCCATCGCGGCGATGGATGCCGACGTCATCACCATTGAAACCTCGCGCTCGGACATGGCGTTGCTCGATGCGTTCGAAGCCTTCGCCTACCCCAACGACATCGGCCCCGGCGTCTACGACATCCACTCGCCACGGGTGCCGGAGGTGGCGCAGATGGTTGACTTGCTGCGCAAGGCGGCCAAGCGGATTCCGGCTGAGCGGTTGTGGGTGAACCCCGATTGCGGCCTGAAAACCCGTGGCTGGCCGGAGACGGAAGCGGCGTTGATCCACATGGTGACGGCGGCGCGCCAGCTGCGTGCGGAACTGGGCTGAGGGCGAAGATTGCGCGGTAGACGTTTGCGTTGTACGGCATACTGCGCCAATGACTTTCGACTCGCCGCTCGCCGCTTATCAACACGCTATCGCCCGGCAGGGCTTCGTGCCCGACGACGCTCAACGCCGGGCGGTGCAGGCCTTGCAAGCCTGTCACCAGGCGTTGCACCAGAGTGGTTCGCCGATTACCGGCGTTTACCTGTGGGGGCCGGTGGGGCGCGGCAAGACCTGGCTGATGGACCAGTTCCATCAAAGCCTGCGCGTGCCCGCGCGCCGCCAGCATTTTCATCACTTCATGGGCTGGGTGCACCAGCGCTCGTTCCAGCTCACCGGGACCCGGGACCCGCTGCAGGCGGTGGCGCGGGAACTGAGCCGGGACGTGCGCGTGCTGTGCTTCGACGAGTTGTTCGTCAATGACATCGGTGACGCAATCATTCTCGGCCGTCTGTTTCAGGTGATGTTCGAGGAGGGCGTGGTGATGGTCTGCACCTCCAATCAACCCCCTGAGCATCTGTACGCCGAAGGTTTCAACCGTGAGCGGTTCTTGCCGGGTATCGCGGCGATCAATCGGAATATGCAGGTGCTGGCCGTGGACGGCGGCGAGGATCATCGCCTGCATCCCGGCGTGGGTCTGCAGCGCTACTGGGTCAATCGGCCCGATGCACTGGCCACGCTGTTCCGGCAGATGAGCGACGGGCAAACCCTCAGCGACGAGAAGGAAGTGAACGTGGGGCATCGCACGATAGCGGCGGTGCAGGCCAGTGACGCGGTGCTGTGGTGCCGTTACGCCGAGCTCTGCGAACAACCCCTGGCGGCGATGGATTTCATGCTGCTGTGTGATCGCTTCAAGGCCATCCTGCTGGGAGAGGTGCCCAACCTCAGCGCACAGCAGCGCCCTGGTCGTATTGCCCGGGGTACCGAAGACGGCGCCGAGCGCGTGGTCGCGGGGGATCGGCAATTGCCGGAGTTGTCCAGGCATGATGACAGCGTGCGACGCTTCATCGCGCTGGTGGATGAGTGTTACGACCGCAAAGTGCCGTTGTTCATCGAGGCCCAGGTGCCGCTGGAGCGTCTCTATACCGAAGGCTACCTGGCGTTTCCTTTTCGTCGCACCTTGAGCCGCTTGCGCGAAATGCAGCTGCAGCGATTCGGCGCCTGAGAGCCCCGCGTTCACTGCGCTTGAGGCGTTGGATACGTGCAATCTACGCGCTTTCTGTCAGACATTTGTCGTTAATCTCCTTCATCTACTGCCGACTCCATGCTTACAATCAACCTTCTCAAAGGGAATCGGTTCCCTGGTTGTCGTTATCGAGGAAGGAAATGGACACCCCAGACATCCTGGTGCTGCAAGCCAGCTACACCAACGCCGTACACGCCGATGCCATCGGTTCGCTGCTCAACCACTATGCTGAAGACCCGATGGGCGGCGGCCACAGTTTGCCGGCCGACCTGTTGCAGCAACTGCCTGCGGAGCTGGCCAAGCGCCCTCATGCGTTCAGTGTGCTGGCGTTCGTTGGGGGTGTCCCGGCCGGGCTGGTCAATTGCTTCGAAGGGTTTTCGACCTTCGCCTGTCGGCCCTTGGTCAATGTCCACGATGTGATGGTGGCGCAACAGTTTCGGGGCTTGGGGTTGAGTCAGAAGATGCTGCAGAAGGTCGAGGAAATCGCCCGGCAGCGCGGTTGCTGCAAGATCACCCTGGAAGTGCTTGAAGGCAATGCGCTGGCCCAGTCGGCGTATCGCAAGTTCGGTTTTGACGATTCGGTATTTGATCCCGCCCATGGCCGCATGTTGTTCTGGAACAAGGCACTTTAATAAAAGCACTGCAAAAAAGGCGCGATGATGATCGTTCCCAAGCTCCGCGTGGGAACGCCGCCCCGGACGCTCCGCGTCCTGCTGTCAGCGAAAAAACGGCACTCGTGTAATGGTGACGCAGAGCGTCACGGGATGCATTCCCACGCGGAGCATGGGAACGATCAAGGAACGATCAATTGTTGTTCTGGAACAAGTCACTTTAATAAAAGCACTGCAAAAAAGGCGCGATGATGATCGTTCCCACGCTCCGCGTGGGAATGCCGCTCCGGACGCTCCGCGTCCTGCTGTCAGCGAAAAAACGGCACTCGCGCAATGGTGACGCAGAGCGTCACGGGATGCATTCCCACGCGGAGCATGGG
>NZ_CVTX01000148.1:0-2657 GCF_900005715.1 Pseudomonas sp. 34 E 7 | reverse complement strand
CGGGATGCATTCCCACGCGGAGCATGGGAACGATCAAGGAACGATCAATTGTTGTTCTGGAACAAGTCACTTTAATAAAAGCACTGCAAAAAAAAGGCGCCATTGAATGGCGCCCAATAAAACCTTTGCCAAAGGAGCGGGTTGGCACAGGGTACTTGCGGATTAACTCAGTATTAAATCAACTTTTGGGTTGGGCGGGTTCGGCAGTAGTGGCTTTAACCGGTTTGCCATCGGCGGACACAACTTGCTGTTCGGCCTTGCCGTGAGTTGTTTCCTGAATGAAGCTGAAGTTTTTGTAGAACTCCCTGGAACGCTCTGAACCGCCCTCTGCAAAGGCGGCGGCGGAGGTCAGGGTCATCAGACTGGCAAGCATCAGTGTCGAAAGTTTCATGACGGTATTCCCATTAAGAGTGATAGGTGTCCGGTCACTCCATGATCGGATCGTGGGGCGACTATGGCGCTATCTTATTAAGTGGGAATTAACGAAATTGCCCCGCGAAGTTAATAGTTTTTAACTTCGCAGGGCAGGGTGCTACAGCCTCCAGTCCAATGCCAGGGTAATCGAGCGCGGATCGCCCCAATACACGCCATTGTAAAAACCGACGCGCTCGTAATATTTCTTGTCAAACAGATTATTGACGTTGATCGACGCCGTCAGCTGCTCGTCGAACTCGTAGCGCGACATCAGGTTGACCACGGTGTAGCCCGGTTGCTCGATCTTTGCCCGCGTGGTGATCAAGTTGCCTTTGTCATTGCGTTCGCCCGTGGGCCGGTTGCCGAACTCATGGATGTCGCTCTGCCAATTCACCGCGCCGCCCACGGTCAGGTTGCGCCAGGCCCCCGGCAGGCGATAAGCGCTGGATATTTTCAGCAGGTTCAACGGCTGGCCGGTGTTGTTGCGCTGGCCGGTACCATTCACCGAATGGGTGTAGGTGTAGCCGGCGGTCAGGTTCCAGTCCGGTGTGATTTCGCCGGCCGCCTCCAGCTCGAAACCCTTCACCTTGTTACCCTTGCCGCCGGATTTATAGTATTCCTCGCCGGTGACCGGGTTGGGCGGCACCGCGTCATCGCGCTCGGCAACGTTGTCCTGGGTGCTCCAGAAATACGCCGCCGCCAGGTTCAGGCGCTCGTTGAGCACGCTGCCCTTGAGGCCAACTTCATAGTTGCTGCCAACCACCGGCTCCAGGTATTTCTTGTTCACATCTTTCGCGCTTTGCGG
Organism: Pseudomonas sp. 34 E 7; assembly: GCF_900005715.1. Lineage (NCBI taxonomy): Bacteria > Pseudomonadati > Pseudomonadota > Gammaproteobacteria > Pseudomonadales > Pseudomonadaceae > Pseudomonas > Pseudomonas sp. 34 E 7. The sequence continues at coordinate 1,438 of NZ_CVTX01000148.1, read as the reverse complement.
CTTGAAAATGTCGGTGTAGCTCGCGTAGACGGTGTACTGCGGCGTGATGTCGTACAGCAGCCCGGCGTAGGGCGTGAACATATCGTTATGGGTCTGGCCGGTCTTGCCGGAAGCGGTCAGTTGATTGTTGGCGTTGTATTCGGGGGTGGCGCTTTCCAGCTCCCAACTGCCGTAGCGGCTGCCGAGTACGGCATGCAGGCGGTCGGTCAGGCTCAGGCGAGTGGCGAGGTAGCCGGCTTTCTGTTGTTTCTTGCTGTGCTCGCCCTTGAGGTCGGTGACCTCATCGGTGAACTTGCCGATACCGCCCATGTGCTTCCAGTCCGCGATGGGGTAATAGCTGGCAGGCAGATTGTTGCGCATGAAGGGCGAAGTGTCCCGTTGCGCGGCCTCGCCATAGCCCATCATCAGCGCATGTTCGCGGCCCAGCAGCGCGTAGCTGCCGGCCAGGTTGAGGTCGATGGCTTCCATTCTCGACGTGCCGCGCATATGGCTGGCCCAGGCGGTCATCCCGCTGCGGTCGGCATTGGGGAAACCCGCGCCGCCGTAGTACACCTTGCCATCGGTATCGCTCTGGCGATGGGTGTAGGCGGCCTTCAGGTGCCAGTCGCCGCCGAGGCGATGGTCGAGGGTGGCGAAGGTGGTCTTGTCGGTCAGCGGCCAGGAACTCCAGTGCGCGGCCATATTGGTGGAGCGCGACAGCCCGGCCTTGCCGCCCTGGCCGTTCCAGTAGGGCACGGTGCCCCAGGACGTGCCTTGTACCTGCTTGTCCTGGTAATCGAAACCTACGGCCAGCACGGTGTCGTCGGACAGGTCGCCCTCGAGAATGCCGTAGCCGACCGCGCGCTGCAGTGCATAGTTATCGCGCAAGGATTTGCTGTCACGGTACGCCAGTACGCTGCGCCCGCGCAGTTTGCCGTCGAAGGCCAGCGGGCCGCCGACGTCGAGGTAGCTGTAATAGTTGTCATGGGTGGCGCCACTGACCCCGGTTTTTGCCTGCCATTGGGCGGTCGGACGCTTGCGTACCATATTGACGGTGGCCGAAGGATCGCCCGCGCCGGTCGTCAGGCCGGTGGCGCCGCGCACCACTTCGATACGGTCATAGATGATGGTGTCGGCATCGCTCTTCATGTAGCCGAAGGTGTTGAGCATCCCGTCAATCTGGAAGTTGTTGATGCCGTAGCCACGGGAGGTATAGGACACCCGGTCCGAGTCACTGTGCTGGACGTTGATGCCGGTGGTCTGGCGTAACACATCGGTCAGGGTGTTGAGGTTGAAATCATCCATCTGCTGGCGCGTGATCACCGAGATCGATTGCGGGGTTTCCTTGACTGACAGGTTCAGGCGGGTGGCGGTGCTCATCGAGCCCGTGGTGTAGGCGCCGGTGTGCTCGGTGGTCGCGCCCAGGCCGTCGGCGGTGACGCGGGTGGCGCCCAGTTCG
>NZ_CVTX01000151.1:59820-60630 GCF_900005715.1 Pseudomonas sp. 34 E 7 | reverse complement strand
TCTTTTCCAGCAGGTTGCCGTTGAGGTCGTAGGCGTAGGCGGTGCGTTGGCCGTCGAAGCCGGTTTCCTGTCGGATCAGGCCGTTGGGGTGGTAGTCCAGTTGATAGGTTTCGCCAACTTCGTTTTCGATTTCAGTTAGCAAAAGGCGGGCGTTGTCGTAGCGATACTTGACCTGAGTGCCGTCGGCGTTGATGCGGCGGCTGATCAGGTGCAGGCCGTCGGCGTATTCGTAGCGGGTGACGTGGCCGAGTTCATCGCGTTCGGCGATGATTTTTCCGTAAGGGTTGTAGCTGAACTCCCGATAAGTACCGTCGGATTGGGTCAGTTTCAGCAGGCGCCCTACCGCGTCCCATTGATACTGAGTCAGCGCGCCAAGCTCATCCTCACGCGACAATTGCCGGCCCAGATCGTCATAGCGATAACGCATGATGCTTCCATTGGGCAACTGTTCTTCAACAAGCTGCCCACGCTCATTCCACACCAGCCGATGACAACTGTTGTCGGGATACCAGACCCCGGTCAGTTGCCCTTGCTTGTCGTAGCTGTAGTCCGTCGCGTCGCTGTCCGGATCAATCCTGCGGATGACATCGCCTTGCTCATTACGCTCGTATTTCCAAACCGCCTCACCACGCCGCACGACCCGTACGAAACCATTGTCATGCTCGTAGGACGTCGGCTCATCCTCCCCCGGAAACAGCGCGATCAAGCGTCCGGCTTCGTCGTACTGATACGCCGTCACCGCGCCCAGCGGGTCCTGCTCGACGGTCAGTCGGCCCTTGTCGTCGTAGGATTTGAAATGCCGGGCGCCGT
>NZ_CVTX01000151.1:35189-59770 GCF_900005715.1 Pseudomonas sp. 34 E 7 | reverse complement strand
CTCCATACATAGCGCGTGTCCATCTGCGAAAAACTGGCCCAGTGCCGGACACAGCGCGCGGCTTTACCAGACCTTTCCCACGCCCAAAAGAAACCCGCCCCACCGGCCAACTGCCGCTCAAGAATGACGTGCTGTTCGTCGTACCGATAAACCTCGCGTTCACCGACGGCATTGGTCGCCGACACCAGTCGTCCAGCATCGTCGTAGGCGTAGGAAACGACGTTCTGCTCGGTCACCCACACGAAGGGTTCATGGCCTTTGGCGCGATGAACCTGGTAGTCCACCGCCACAATCCGACCCAGCGCGTAGCGCAAGAGCAAAGAGCGCCCGGCACCGTTATCCAGTCGCTCAATACGCCCCAACCGATCCCGGAAAATGTGCAATCGGTTGGCATACGCATCGCTGATCGCCGTCAGCACGCCGTCGCAAAAGTGATAAAACCGGGAAGACTGGGCCAGTACTAACTCGTCGGGAACAGAGCCCAAATAAATCGCCGCTTCCGCCAGGCTGTTGGTAATCGCCGGCCGAGCCGCCGTCGGCAAGGGCAGGGTGGTCGAGCGATTCTCATGGTCGGTCCACACCACCGAATCGCCCGACACAGAAAGCCTGTGCGCCAGCGCATGACTCCAGCCAAACCCCAACCCGCAATCCACTTCCACCGCACTGGTGCGGTACAAGCGCGTCCACTCGAACGGCAAGATCCCATCCAGCGCGCCGTCGGTCAGGGTCAGCAGTTCCTCGCCGGTGACCATCGACACCGGGCAACCGTGGGTAACGGTCTTGTCCGCAGAAGCCGCTGCATCGCCCTTCGGATTCGAAGCCACGGCAGACACATCATCTACATGCTCTTTCTGCCGCAGCACTGCGTTCTGCCGAGCCTTCCAGCGCATCTGTAGGGTGCCCTGCTTCAGCCCACCGACCACCCCTCGAACCGCCACCGCTTTATAGCGATCCACCGCCTGCATAAACTTGGTCAGAATCGCCAGCATGCTCTGTATGAAGCCAACCGCAGCATCAACAATCCGAGCGCCATACTTGCCCAGCCGCAAGCTCAAATACGCCACACCCGCCGCCGGTAAGGCGATGGTCAGTACCGCGCCAATCACCAGGTCAATCAGCAGCGACACGATCAACCCTGCAGCCACTTGCGCGATCTGGCCCGGCGGCAATGCGTCCAGCCAGACCAACGCGGTGCGCACCAGAAGGAACAGTGCCGCCTCATCACTGGCCAGCAACATCGCGTGTTCCATGATTTTGGGGGCATCGCTGGCGATTTGCGCCAACTTGGCTGCTTGGGCTCCCAAGTGCTCTACGTACTGCAACGGATCTTCAAGGATCGACTGCACCAGCTTTATGCTGTCCCACACCTCACCGATCGCCGCCCTACTGCCCGCCAGTATGCCGCTGCCAATTGCACTGGCCGTGGATTGCTGCCAATGCGGCTTGAAGTCCTTCCACTGATCGCGCAGCCATTGCTCCAGATCTGCTGTCAGCCCGGCATAAGAGGCAAACAAGGCATCCACTTGCTGCGCTGAAACACCGCCTTGAACCCGAACTTGATAGCGCCCGCCGGCGGCGCAATCGTGCGAACCCTCGCCGTGTTCATCGAGCATGATCACCGCTGAACTGCCGTCATCCAGGCGGGTCACCTCAACGGGGATGTCGCCAATCGGTACGTCATACAGCGACTCGAACCTGCTCTGGATCTTAAGCACGCCGCCCACCGGGCAACGAGCCACAGTAGAAAAATCCGCGTCGGTATGGCTCACCGACTGCTGCGAATCCCCGGCCCGCAACACCCGGTCCATCCCCAGCAACGACGGCATATCCGCAGCATGGCTCACCGAATCCAGTGCCCGGGAATACCAGGCACCCATTTGCTGGCGATAAATCGTCAGGCTCTGATGGAAAGTATCCAGCTCATATTCGATCGAGGTGATGTGGGCAGCGTGGGTCATCCATGACGTCTCGGCAGAAGGCAAGGCGTCGGAGTCTGCCGCAGCGAAAGGCGGCTGGATGAGCGGTTTGAAAAATCAGATTGCGCTTACAAAAGGCGGGTAATTTTCGATGTCGACGTGTGCCCCCGGAGCACTTCAGATAGCGACGCTGCTGATTGACGAACAGTGCCTTGAGCGCCTTTCAGCTGGGTTTCAAACGCATTCAAACCGGCTTACATCCGCTGCAACTCGGCGATTTGCGCGGCTAATGTTGAGGCGGTTGTAGATTGGAGTGTTCACGGTTGAATCCTTTTTTATTTGGGCTGGTTGGGCATTGTGTTCAACATGGCCCAGATTAATGGGTGGTTGATGGAGGATAAATCGGGGTGGAGGGAGTCTTACTGCCTACTATTAGGTGACAATAAAAGGCGGAGAAAGTGATCCCCGAAGCGGCATCATGGTTTAATATTCATTCTATAAATACCCTTATAGGGATATATTTTTCATGAAAATAAACCGTCTTCTCGCAGATTGGCCGTCGGGCACGATCGTCACTCAGGCATGGCTTCACGAGCAGGGAGTCGGCCCCAACCTCATTCAGAAATATCAGCAAACAGGCTGGGTAGAGCGTGTGGGCCACGGCGCCTGGAAACGCACCGGCGACAGTGTCGACTGGCACGGCGGTGTTTTCGCATTGCAACAGGGTGCAACGATGCAGACCTGGCCGGGCGGCGCGACGGCGTTGAGCCTGGCCGGTTACAGTCATTACCTGACGTTTGGAAAAGAAACCGTTGATTTATTTGGCACCTCAGGCGCCGTTCTTCCCGGTTGGTTTCGCAAGCATGAATGGGAAGCGCAGATGAACTTCCATCCGGGCGCGCTCTTCACAGGGCTGGAAGATATGGCGTTACAAGTTTTCCAAATACCTTACCGCCAATTCGCGCTAAAAATCTCCACCCCGGAACGTGCGGTGCTCGAGCTTATTCACCAAAGCGCCGACGAGATGCTGTTCAGCGGTGTAGCCGATGTGATGAACGGTCTTACCACGTTGAGCCCCAGGCGCCTGCAGAAGCTGCTTGAAGCGTGCAACTCCATCCGCGTCAAACGTGTGTTCTTTGTGCTGGCGCGCAATGCGGCTCATACCTGGTACGAGCGAATAGACCGTTCCAGCATTGATCCAGGCAAGGGCAAGCGGCAAATCATCCGGGGCGGTCGACTCGATAAAGAGTTCCTTATTACCGTTCCGGAGCGTTTTGCCAATGCCACTTGATCCACGTTATGCCGCTCAGGTTCGTCTGCTGGTGCAGGTCATTCCTTACGTGGCGGCAGAACGATGTTTCGCGCTGAAGGGAGGCACGGCGATTAACCTGTTCGTACGTGACCTGCCTCGATTGTCGGTGGATATAGACCTGGCGTATCTGCCCAGCGCTGATCGTCAGCAGGCATTGGTCGACGCTCGCCAGGCCCTGGAGCGGATTACCGAGGCGATAGGGCGGGGCCTTCCCGGAGCCGTCGCCACCATTCAAGGAAATCGAGACGATGAGCTTCGGATTCTCGTAAGGAACGCCCAGGCCCAAATCAAGATTGAAGTTTCGCCAGTGCTGCGCGGCACCGTCCATCCACCGTTGGCGCGTGACGTAGTGCCGCTGGTCGAGGAAGCGTTCGGATTCGCTTCGATGGCCGTGGTGTCCCTGCCAGACCTGTATGGCGGCAAAATCTGCGCTGCACTGGATCGGCAACATCCCAGAGACCTTTTCGACGTGATGTGGATGCTTCGGGAGCAAGGGCTGACACGTGAAATCTTCGAGGGCTTTCTGGTGTATCTGATCAGCCACAGCCGGCCCATGGCTGAATTGCTTGCGCCCCGCTGGAAGCCATTAGCGGGCGCGTTTCAGGCTGAATTCGCCGGCATGACGCGAGAGCCCGTCACACTTGACCAGTTGGAAGCGACCAGAGAGGCGTTGTTAGCCGCGATCCGCCAACAATTCAGTGAGCAGGATGCCGCCTTCCTGATCTCGATCAAACAGGGAGAGCCTGACTGGACGACGTTGAATCTGCCGGAAATAGATCGTTTGCCTGCCGTGCAATGGAAATTGCATAACGTCAGGCAAATACCTGCTGCAAAACGGGCGGAAGCCGTGGCGAAGCTGGAAGCGGTGATTGAGCAATTGTTGGCAGGGTAGGCATGACGTGAAAAAGCCCGCTTTCATAGCAGGCTTTTCTTAACGCTGGGTTTACTTATTTCTGCTGAGCCGTCAACGCCGCATACCCATTCATCAAATTGCGATAGTTGGGAATACGCTGGGACAACAGATTCCCCAAGCCTTCGATATCGTTACGCCAGTCGCGGTGCAGCTCACACGCCACTGAAAACCAGTTCATCAGCTGCGCACCGGCCTGGGTCATCCGGCTCCAAGCTGCCTGCTGCACCGTGGTATTGAACGTGCCCGACGCATCCGTCACCACAAACACCTCGAACCCTTCCGCCAGCGCCGACAAGGTCGGGAACGCTACGCACACATCCGTCACTACACCGGCAATGATGATCTGCTTACGCCCGGTGGCCTTGATCGCCTTGACGAAGTCTTCGTTGTCCCACGCATTGATCTGGCCTGGGCGAGCGATATACGGCGCGTCCGGGAACATCTCCTTCAACTCCGGCACCAGCGGGCCGTTGGGGCCTTGCTCGAAGCTGGTGGTGAGGATGGTCGGCAGGTTGAAGAACTTGGCCAGGTCGGCGAGGGCCAGTACGTTGTTCTTGAACTCGTTGGGGGAGAAGTCCTGCACCAGGGAGATCAGGCCGGTCTGGTGGTCGACCAGCAGTACGATGGCGTCGTCTTTATTGAGGCGGTTGTAGGTTGGAGTGCTCATGGTTGAATCCTTTTTTGTTTAGGTTGGTTGGGCGTTGTGTTCAACATGGGCACAGATTAATGGGTGGTTGATGAGGGATAAATCGGCTGTGATGAGTCTTACTGTCAACTTGAACAGGACGATGGTTAGTGCAGCAGTCTGTTGCACAAAATCAATGTGAAGAGCGATGGGGGATTTGACTTTGAATGGCCAGCAGGTCCTATCCCTTTCATTTGCAGGACGTTTCCGAGAGAATCCCAACCGCATTGCGCCAGCGGGAATGGGTGACTAGGCTGCGGATTGTCACTGCACATTCAGTGACCGGGTTTAGTCGCCCGGATTCGATTGGCGCATAAGCAATTCATGAGTCAGGCACCCCATCGCCTGCATCTTATGGTGGCTGTGCGCAGGGCACCTCCGGGTGCGCCGGGTTACCAATCGACCGGTCGACTAACCTGCGTACAGCTGCCGCCTTTTGTTTAGTCGCGGAAAGTGGCAGCTCCAAATTATCGATTGGAGTTTTGCTATGGATAACGTTTGTTCGGATTTACCGTCATCAGCTGTGACCAATCCGTTTACCGTCAATGAAGAACTGAGCTTCGAGGACGCCTGGGTGCAGGTGGCTGAGCTGCTGCATTGTGCGCTGGCCACGTCGCAGGTGCTCGGCGAGCCAGTGGCTGCGCCGCAGAGGGCGGTGATGCATTTGGTGGAGATGGCCAGAATGGTGGCCGATCGGGCTGTGGCGTGTTTGCAGGCCCCATGACGCGCAAGGCCGGCAAGTCGCTGAGCGGCCTCTTTTGATCATTCAATTGTCCAGCGGCTGTTGGACAATTGAGCCGAGATTGGCGGGCATTAAAAAGCCGGCTTATGGCCGGCTTCTCTGTGACTGCCTCAGCTTGTTTTTGACAAACCTCACCAGCCTTCAAATCGCTCAGCCCACATTGCGTCGGGCTGAATAGTAGGGGCATCCGCGGGAACTCCTCCGCATCGCCTGGCAGGGCAACAGCTTAAAACCATTCCCTGCCAAATGTGCGGCGCATGATACCCATATTCACCTCAGTTGCCCACCTCCGGTTCCGGTTCAGCGCCTTCCCAGCCCAGCAGGTGGTCATCCAGCGGGACGGGTGGGCGGCGGTTGTTGAGGGTGGACCACCAGAATACCCAGCCGACGATCTGGAAGTTCTGCTCGAAGCGTTCGTCGTAGGTGAGGTATTCGTCCGGGTGTTCACCGGCGTTGTGGCTGCGCATGCGCAAGCCTCCGCCTGGGCGGTTGTAGAGGTATTTGATGCGCAGCATGCCGTCGTGTTCGACGGCGTAGATTTCGCCATCGATGATTTGGGTGCGGCCTCGGTCGATGGCGAGGGTGGCGCCTTGCTGGATGATGTCGATCATGCTGTTGTCGACCATGTAGGCGCCCACGGCGCGGTCGGGTTTTACGTTGAGGGTCTGGAGGGTGTGTTGGGTGACGCGGATGCGTTCGGTTGAGGTGAATGTGGGGTGGAGGGGGATTTCCACGTCGTTGTTTTCCGGGCGGCAGGCGGGGCCTGTGAGGTATTTGCCGATGTCTTCGCGGGCGGGTGCAATCCTTGCGGTGGGGGCTTCCAACAGGTAGTTGGCGGGCGGGTGTTTGGGGCCGCGGCCGTCGCTTAGCCAGCGACTTGAGACGCACAGCAGTTCTGCGATCTCGTTGAGTCGGCCCATGGGGACGCCGCGTTTGAACCAGTTGTTCACGTGCTGAGGCGTGACGCCGCGGTTCTTGGCGAAGTCGGAGGCGGAAAGATGAACTTCCCGTAGTAGCGCTTTTAAACGATCACCTGATGTATTCATGAACACAGAGTTTACTGGCCGGGAAAACCATTCAAATAAACCATGCGTTGATTTGCGCGTGTAGGTTTTTGCTTAGTTGTAGCTTTATTCTTCAGGGTTGCTGGTTAGTTGAACGTCTAAACTTAAGCGCTGAACTTGATGTTTATTTTCCCCACAAAAAAGCCCCGAATAATCGGGGCTTTTTGATTGCCGTGGCAATGAGGCGCGGGTATCAGCCTTTGTAGGCGGCCACCGACTTCATGATCTCGGCGCGGGCGGCTTCTGCGTCGCCCCAACCGTCGATCTTCACCCATTTGCCTTTTTCGAGGTCTTTGTAGTTCTCGAAGAAGTGCTTGATTTGTTCCAGCAGCAGGGGCGGCAGGTCGGTGTATTCCTTCACGTCGACGTACAGCTGGGACAGCTTGTCGTGTGGCACTGCGATGACTTTGGCATCGCCGCCGCCGTCGTCGGTCATGTTCAGGATGCCGACCGGGCGAGCGCGGATGACCGAGCCTGGGGTGACCGGGTAAGGGGTCACGACCAGCACGTCGAGGGGGTCGCCGTCGTCGGCCAGGGTGTTGGGGATAAAACCGTAGTTGGCCGGGTAGAACATTGGGGTGGCCATGAAACGGTCAACGAACAGGCAGTCGCTGTCTTTGTCGATTTCGTATTTGATCGGCGCGTGGTTGGCCGGAATTTCGATGGCGACGTAGATGTCGTTCGGCAGGTCTTTGCCAGCCGGAATCTTGCTGTAGCTCATTGGGCGTTGCCCCCGTTAGTTGGCCATGTGACATGGCCGGATTGGCCTAAAAGTGGCGGCGATTATAGGCATATTCTGACGCCGATGCCATGCGCCAAGCGTCGTACGGTCATTCGCCCTGCGGCTGGTAGCGCGGGTCGCGGGCTTGCAGTTGGGTCAGGCGGGCCAGGGGATCCTGGCGGTAAAAGCGGCTGAGTTGGGCGTACACCTGTGGATAACTATTGACCAGCAAGTCCGGGGCACTGAAGAAATATTCGCTGGTGACGGCAAAGAATTCCGCCGGGTTTTCGGCGGCGTAGGGGTCGATCTCGGTTTCAGCGTCGGGGTTGGCGTCCAGTTGGCGATTGAGGTCGTCAAAGGCGCTCTGCATCACGCCGGCCCAGTCCTGCACGCGCATGTCGTTGTGCAGCGGTGGCAGGCCGTTGGCGTCGCCGTTGAGCATGTCCAGTTTGTGCGCCAGCTCGTGGATGACCAGGTTGTAGCCTTCCCATTGGCCGCTGGCCAGTACCCCGGGCCAGGCGAGTATCACCGGGCCCTGCTGCCAGGCTTCGCCGCTGTGTTCGCCGTCCCACTCGTGCTCCACGCCGCTGGCATCGCGATGGCGCTGCGGGCTGAGAAAGTCGTCGGGGTACAGCACGATTTCATGGAAGCCCTGATACCAGTCGAGGTCGCCCAGGTTCATCAGCGGCAGTTGCGCCTGGGCGGCGAGCAGCAGGCGTTGTTCCTGGTGCAGTTCGACGCCGGGCAGGGCGGTGAGGTGTTTTTCGGCGAGGAACAGCACACAGGCTTCGCGCAGCCACTGGTCTTGCTCGGTTGTGAGGCCGTCGAGGAAGGTCAGGTGGTGGCGCACCCGCTGCCAGGTGTCATCGGCAATCGGGTGCTTGGCCAGCAGGCGCCGGCGACGCCAGGCGCTGAGGGACCACACGGGCGATCAGTGTGGTTTGGCTTCGGAGGAGGTGCGGCCAAAGCGGCTGCGCACCACGCCGATGATCATCGGCACCAGGGACAGCAGGATGATGAACACGACGAGCAACGACAGGTTCTTCTTGATGAACGGCACGTTGCCGAAGAAGTAGCCCAGGGTCACCAGGCCACCGACCCAGAGAATGGTGCCGAGCACGCTGAACCCGAAGAAGCGCGGGTAGGGCATTTTCGCTATGCCGGCGACGAACGGCGCGAAGGTGCGCAGGATCGGCAGGAAGCGCGCCAGGGTCACGGTTTTGCCGCCGTGCTTGTCGTAGAAGTCGTGGGTTTTTTGCAGGTAGTCGCGACGGAAGATTTTCGAGTTCGGGTTGCTGAACAAGCGTTCGCCCACCGTTCGCCCGATCACGTAGTTGGTGCTGTCGCCGAGGATGGCCGCCAGCATCAGCAGGCCGCCCAGCAATACCGGGTCCATGCCGCCGCCTGCGGCCACGGCACCGGCGATGAACAGCAACGAATCGCCCGGCAAAAACGGCATGACCACCAGGCCGGTCTCGCAGAAAATCACCAGGAACAGAATGGCGTAGATCCACGGACCGTAATTGGTTACCAGCATGTCGAGGTAAACATCGAGATGCAGGATAAGGTCAAGCGGGTTGAAATCCATGGATGGCACCTGTGTGAATGGCCCGGCTCAGCAGGCCAGTGCGGGAACGACGGGAAATAAGGCTACACGTGTATGTCGAGATTCTTACAACCCTGAGAGGTGCGCATTATACGGATTGAATAGTGAAAAGCGTGTGGCTTTTGTAGCGGGGAGTGTCGTGAAATTGTGAAGCGGTGGGGCTCGGTTTGAAAATGTGGGAGGGGGCTTGCTCCCGATGGCGGTGGGGCAGGGATAGATTCGTTAACTGACACTCCGCCATCGGGGGCAAGCCCCCTCCCACAGGGGATTTTGGTGTTTGAGGGTCAGTCCTCGCTGATCGGCAGCACGTAGTTCTTGAATTCGGTGTCTTCGCGAAAACCGATGGACTCGTAGGTCTTCTGCGCCACGTCATTATCGCTGCTGGTCGATACCCGCAGCCGCACCGCGTGGGTTTCCTTGGCCATTTTCTTCGCTGTGCGCATCAGGTTATCGGCGACCAGTTGCCGGCGCGCGTCCTCTGCCACATAGATGTCGTTGAGGATCCACACCCGTTTGAGCGACAGCGAAGAGAAGCTTGGATAGAGCTGGCAGAACCCCAGCAGCCGCTTGTCATCATCATCGGCCAGTGCCAGATAGATCACCGATTCCTTGCGGCGCAGGCGCTTTTCCAGGAAGGCCCGCGACGAGTCCGGGAACGGCAGGGCCCCATAGAACTCGCGGTATTTGACGAACAGCGGGGTGAGCAGGTCCAGGTGTTCCAGGGTCGCTTGAGTAATCCGCATGCCAGGCCTCAACTTCCAAATGGGTATGACCACGCGCGCGGTCGTCGCTTGATGCTGCCTAAAGCCACGAAAAAGCGCAATCGTGCGGCGATCAGTCTACGGGTGGGCTGAGCAGGAAATTGCCCTTCATCAAGTCCGGGTCATCTGATTCAATCGTCTGCAACTGCGCCTCGTCCTTGAGATTGACCCCGGACAATTGCCGGCGGCAGGCCTCGCGCATCAGGTACAGCAGGCGATGGGCCGCCATGCCGTAACTCAGGCCTTCCAGGCGCACATTGGAGATGCAGTTGCGGTAGGCGTCGGTGAGGCCGACCTTGGGGTTGTAAGTGAAATACAGCCCCAGGCTGTCCGGCGAACTGAGCCCCGGCCGTTCGCCGATCAGGATCACCACCATTTTGGCGCCGAGCAGTTGCCCGATCTCGTCGGCCACTGCCACACGGCCCTGCTCTACCAGGATCACCGGTGACAAGGACCAGCCTTCAGCGTGGGTCTGTTCTTCCAGGCGTGTCAGAAAGGGCGCGGTGTGTTTATGCACGGCCAGCGCCGACAGGCCATCGGCTACTACGATCGCCAGGTCCATCCCATTCGGATGGGCTGCCGCATAGTCGCGCAGGGTCTGGGCCGATTCATCACTCAAGCGGCGTCCAAGATCGGGGCGTTGCAGGTAGGTATGCCGGTCGGTGGCGGCGCTGTGCAGCAACAGGCTGTCGCGGCCGCGTTCGGCACATTGGCGGCTCAGCGCTTCATGATCGAAGGGCAGGTGCACCGCGTCTCGCGCCTGGGCGTGGGCGAACTGGAAGTCCAGTTGGGCGTTGGTCGGAATGCTGGTGCCGGTGCGGCCCAGGGCAATGCGGGCCGGGGTCAGGCGGCGCAGTTGCAGCCATGGGTTGTCAGGCAATTCTGGTTGCACGGTCGGCTCCTTCATCCCAATTGCGCCAGAGCGTGGCGAAACGCCGGTGGCAGGCTGTTACCAAAGTGCACCTTGCCACCTTTCTGCGTAAAGATGCCCATTTTCGCCAGCCATTGTTCGAACTCCGGCGCCGGTTTCAATCCCAGTGTCTGGCGCGCGTACAGCGCGTCGTGGAATGAGGTGGTCTGGTAATTGAGCATGATGTCGTCGGAGCCGGGGATGCCCATGATGAAATTGATCCCGGCCACGCCGAGCAGGGTCAGCAGGGTGTCCATGTCGTCCTGGTCGGCTTCGGCGTGGTTGGTGTAGCAGATGTCGCAACCCATCGGCACGCCGAGCAACTTGCCGCAGAAGTGGTCTTCGAGACCGGCGCGGATGATCTGTTTACCGTTGTACAGGTACTCGGGGCCGATAAAGCCGACCACGGTGTTGACCAGAAACGGTTTGAAGTGCCGCGCCACCGCGTAGGCGCGGGTTTCACAGGTTTGCTGGTCGACGCCAAAATGCGCGTTGGCCGACAAGGCGCTGCCCTGGCCGGTTTCGAAATACATCAGGTTCTGGCCCAGGGTGCCGCGATTGAGGCTCAGGCCCGCGTCGTAACCTTCCTGCAGCAGGCTCAGGCTGATGCCGAAGCTGGCGTTGGCCGCCTCGGTGCCGGCGATCGACTGGAACACCAGGTCCAGCGGCACGCCACGGTTGATCGCCTCGATGGAGGTGGTGACGTGGGTCAGCACGCAGGCCTGGGTGGGAATGTCGTAGCGCTGGATGATGGCGTCGAGCATCTCCAGCATGGCGCAGATCGAGGCGATGCTGTCGGTGGCCGGGTTGATGCCGATCATCGCGTCGCCGTTGCCGTAGAGCAGGCCGTCGAGAATGCTGGCGGCGATGCCCGCCGGTTCGTCGGTGGGGTGGTTGGGCTGCAGGCGCGTGGACAGCCGCCCGCGCAGGCCGAGGGTGCCGCGAAACCGGGTGACCACGCGGATCTTCTGCGCCACCAGTACCAGGTCCTGCACGCGCATGATTTTGGACACGGCGGCGGCCATTTCCGGTGTCAGCCCCGGTGCCAATAAACGCAGGGACTGTTCGTCAGCCGCGTCGCTGAGCAGCCAGTCGCGCAGGCCGCCGACGGTGAGGTGGCTGACCGGTGCAAACGCCTGTTTATCGTGGGTGTCGATGATCAATCGGGTGACTTCATCGCTCTCGTAAGGAATCAGCGCCTCCTGCAGGAAGTGCTTGAGCGGGATATTCGCCAGCGCCATCTGCGCGGCCACCCGTTCGCCGTCATTTTGTGCGGCAACACCGGCGAGGAAATCCCCGGAACGCGCCGGGCTGGCCTTGGCCATCACATCCTTGAGGCTGTCGAAGCGGTAGGTGTGTGCACCCACCGCGTGGGAAAAGCTTGCCATACAGTGTCTCCTGAATGACGCGGGCGGACCTGGAAACGCCGCCCGCGTCGAGGTTTTCGGCAATCAGTGCAAGGCGGCCTCTGCGGCCTGGATCGCCGCAAACTCTTCTTCCGGCGTGCCTGCTACCAAGTGATGCCGGCTGTAGAAAGCAAAGTAAGCAATTAATACTCCATAGATGATCGCAGCGCCAATCACCACCCGTGGATCCACCAGAAAGCCCGCCACCACGGCCACGCAGGCCAGTACCAGCGCCACGCCCGAGGTGAAGATGCCGCCCGGCGTGCGGTACGGGCGATCCATTTTGGGGCGACGGATGCGCAGGGTGATGTGGGCGGCCATCATCAACACGTAGGAAATGGTCGCGCCGAACACCGCCACCAGAATCAGCAGATCGCCCTGGCCGGTCAGCGACAGGCCAAAGCCGATAATCCCGGGAATCACCAACGCCAGTACCGGTGCCTTGCTCTTGTTGGTCTGGGACAGTTTGCGCGGCAGGTAGCCAGCACGGGACAAGGCGAATATCTGCCGCGAATAGGCATAGATGATCGAGAAAAAGCTGGCGATCAAGCCGGCCAGGCCCACCAGGTTGACGAAGCTGCCCATCCAGGTCGAACCGCCGTAGGCCAATGCCAGGGCTTCCACCAGCGGGTTGCCGGATTTGATCAGCGCGTAAGTGCCCGCACCGCCGGGCGCGATCACCAGGATCAACAGGGCAAAACTGGTCAGCACCACAATCGCGCCGATCAGCCCGCGTGGCAGGTCGCGCTTGGGGTTCTTGGTTTCTTCCGCAGCCAGTGGCACGCCCTCTACCGCGAGGAAAAACCAGATCGCATAGGGGATCGCCGCCCACACGCCAACGTAGCCGAACGGCAGGAAGCTGCTGGCGCCCTTGGCGTCGCTCAGCGGGATATCCAGCAGGTTGGCGACGTTGAAGTGCGGCACCATCGCTACCAGGAACACACCCAGCGCGATGGCCGCGATGGCGGTAATCACGAACATCAACTTCAACGCTTCACCCACGCCAAAGATGTGGATGCCGATAAAGATGATGTAGAACGCCAAATAGATCATCCAGCCGCCAATACCGAACAGCGACTCGCAATACGCGCCGATAAATACCGCGATGGCGGCGGGGGCGATGGCATATTCGATCAGGATCGCCGTGCCCGTCAGGAACCCGCCCCAGGGGCCGAACGCGCTGCGGGCAAAGCCGTAGCCACCGCCGGCGGTGGGGATCATTGAGGACAGTTCGGCCAGGGAAAAGCACATGCACAGGTACATGGTGGCCATCAGCAGTGTGGCGAGGAACATCCCGCCCCAACCGCCCTGGGCCAGGCCGAAGTTCCAGCCGGCGTAGTCGCCGGAGATGACATAGGCGACGCCAAGGCCAACCAGTAACACCCAGCCGGCGGCGCCTTTTTTAAGTTCGCGTTGTTGGAAGTATTGGGAGTCGACTTTTTCGAAGTCGACGGAAGAATTTGTGGGTTCGCTGGGCATGGGAAGTACCTTCCATTCTTATTGTTTTAACTCGGCCTCTGTGTGCCGAATGCGCATCGCAAATACTTATGCAGATCCAAAATGTGGGAGGGGGCTTGCCCCCGATGGCGGTGTATCAATCAATTCAGTGTTGGCTGATCCACTGCAATCAGGGGCAACCCCCCTCCCACCTTTGATTGCATTGCAAAGGTGGGAGGGTGTTGTGGGTTAGAAGAAACCCAGCGGATTAATGTCGTAGCTCACCAGCAAGTTTTTGGTCTGCTGGTAGTGATCCAACATCATCTTGTGCGTCTCGCGCCCTACGCCGGATTTTTTGTAACCGCCAAACGCGGCATGGGCCGGGTACAGGTGGTAGCAGTTGGTCCACACGCGGCCGGCCTTGATCGCGCGGCCCATGCGGTAGGCGCGGTTGATGTCGCGGGTCCACAGGCCGGCGCCCAGGCCGAACTCGGTGTCGTTGGCAATCGCCAGGGCTTCGGCTTCGTCCTTGAAGGTGGTGATGCTCACCACCGGGCCGAAAATTTCTTCCTGGAACACGCGCATTTCGTTGGTGCCCTTGAGCAGGGTCGGCTGGATGTAATAGCCGGTAGCCAGGTCACCGCTGAGCTTCTCCACCTTGCCGCCGGTGAGCAGTTGCGCGCCTTCGCCCTTGGCGATTTCCAGGTAGGACAGGATCTTGTCGAACTGCTGCTCGGACGCCTGGGCGCCGACCATGGTGTCGGTGTCCAGCGGGTCGCCCCGTTTGATCGACTCGACTTTCTTCATGACCACTTTCATGAAGTCGTCGTAGATCGACTCTTCCACCAGCGCGCGGGATGGGCAGGTGCACACTTCGCCCTGGTTGAAGAACGCCAGCACCAGGCCTTCGGCGGCTTTTTCGATGAATTGCGGTTCGGCTTTCATGATGTCGGCGAAGAAAATGTTCGGCGACTTGCCGCCCAGCTCAACCGTGGACGGAATGATGTTCTCGGCCGCCGCATGCATGATGTGCGAACCCACTGGCGTTGAGCCGGTGAACGCGATCTTGGCGATGCGCTTGCTGGTGGCCAGGGCTTCGCCAGCTTCTTTGCCGAAGCCGTGCACGACGTTGAGTACACCGGGCGGCAGCAGGTCGCCGATCAGTTCCATCAGCACGTTGATGCCCAGCGGCGTTTGCTCGGCCGGCTTGAGCACTACGCAGTTACCGGCGGCCAGGGCCGGGGCGAGTTTCCAGGCGGCCATCAGCAAGGGGAAGTTCCACGGGATGATCTGGCCGACCACGCCCAGCGGCTCGTGGAAGTGATAGGCAGCGGTGAGTTCGTTGATTTCGGCGCTGCTGCCTTCCTGGGCGCGAATGCAACCGGCGAAGTAGCGAAAGTGGTCGGCGGCCAGCGGGATGTCGGCGTTGAGGGTTTCGCGCACGGCCTTGCCGTTGTCCCAGGTCTCGGTGATGGCCAGCAGTTCGAGGTTCTGTTCGATGCGGTCGGCGATTTTCAGCAGTACCAGCGAGCGGTCCTGGGCGCTGGTTTTGCCCCAGGCGTCAGCGGCGGCATGGGCGGCGTCCAGCGCCTTGTCGATGTCCTTGGCGGTGGAGCGCGGGAAGTCTGCGATGGGCTTGCCGTTGACCGGCGAAGTGTTGGTGAAGTAATTGCCATCGACCGGCGCAACGAATTCGCCACCGATGTAGTTGCCGTACTTGGCCTTGAACGAAACGATGGCGCCTTCAGTACCGGGGTGTGCATAACGCATGGTGGGCATCTCCTGCTTTTATGTTTATCGGAGTCAGCGCGGCAAGCGCTTTATAAAGCGTAGAGCAAAGGTCGGGCCACTGGGTGCGGGCCAGGTAAATCAAGGGTTTGGTTTTGTTTACACGGCATGACTGTGGCCGGATCGATACAGGCGGGTGACAGTGTGTGCCATAAACGGTACAGCCAGTGACCGATGGGTCGGCTCGGGATTGCAATGGCCGGGTGCCTGGGGGATGCTGGGCGTTCTCACGCAGGGAGAATAATAAGAACATGCACAACGATCATTTCAGTCGCCATGCCCAGCAGGTTCTCACCGTCACCCGTGGGCAAGAGCCGCCTCACGGACCGGGCAGCGACCCGTCCATCGCCCGCTCCTGGTTGCGTTGCCTGGAGGACTACCACCTCGACCCTGCGCTGACCGTCGCCCCCACCGTGCTTGAGCATGGCCGCTTGCTGGAAAGCCGCGAACGCCTGCGCCAGGTCTTGCACATCGCCGGCACCGAAATGAACAGCCTGCACCAGCAGCTCTCGGGCGCGGGCCACGCCGTGCTGCTCACCGATGCGCGCGGGGTGATCCTCAACTGCGTCACCGCGCCCTCCGAACGCAGGATTTTCGAGCGCGCCGGGCTGTGGCTGGGCGCTGATTGGAGCGAAGCCTGCGAAGGCACCAATGGCATCGGCACCTGCCTGGTCGAGCGCCAATCCCTGACCATCCACCGTGACGAGCACTTTCGCGGTCGCCATACCGGGCTGACCTGTTCGGCGAGCCCGGTGTTCGACCCCCATGGTGAGTTGCTGGCGGTATTGGATGTGTCGTCGGCCCGCGAAGCCGTGTCGCGCCAGAGTCAGTTCCACACCATGGCGTTGGTCAACCTGTCGGCCAAGATGATTGAAAGCTGCTACTTTTTGCGCCACTTCGAACAGCACTGGTTGTTGCGCTTTCATCTGCAGGCGGAGTCGGTCGGGTTGTTCAGTGAAGGGCTGTTGGCGTTTGATGGCGAAGGGCGCATCTGTGCGCTCAACCAGAGCGCACTGAACCTGTTGGGGCAGTTGCGTGGCGGCTTGTTGGGCCAGCCGGTAGAAGCGGTTTTCGACTGTTCCCTGGATCAGTTGCTGGGGCGCGCCAGCGCCAACCCCACGGCCGGCTGGCCGTTGCGTACCCGCGATGGCCGCCAGTTGTTCGCGGCGTTACGCGGGCAGGGGCGCCCGGCCCCGACGCCCAGCGCCAAGCCGACTGTTCCCGGCCGTTCGCGCTTGCCCGGCGTCTGCCTGGATGACCCGGCGCTGCGGCTGGCTTTCAGCCAGTCTGTACGGGTGTTCGAGCGTGACGTGCCGTTACTGGTTAATGGGGAAACCGGTTCGGGCAAGGAAGCCTTTGCCAAGGCGGTCCATCTGGCCAGCCAGCGTGCCGACAAACCCTTCGTTGCCCTCAACTGCGCCGCTATCCCGGAAAACCTGATCGAGAGCGAATTGTTCGGCTATCGCGGCGGCAGTTTTACCGGCGCGCGCAAGGAGGGCATGCAAGGCAAGCTGCAGCAGGCCGATGGCGGCACGCTGTTTCTGGACGAGATCGGCGACATGCCCCTGGCCTTGCAGACGCGACTGCTCAGGGTGCTGGAAGACCGCCTGGTGGTGCCGATCGGTGGCGAACCCCGAGCCGTAAATGTCAGGATTATCAGTGCTACCCACCGCAACCTACTGGCCCGGGTAGAGGACGGCGGCTTCCGCGAGGATTTGTATTATCGGCTCAATGGCCTGGAAGTTGCGCTACCGGCGTTGCGTCAGCGCACTGACAAATCACAGCTGCTGGACCTGCTGCTGGTACAGGAAGCCGGTGATCAGGCTGTCTACCTGGAGCCGGCTGCGCGCGAGGCGTTGTTGGCGTTTGCCTGGCCTGGCAACGTCCGACAGTTGCGTACGGTATTGCGCACGCTGGTCGCGCTGTGCGAAAACGGGAAGGTCGCTGCGGAAAATTTACCGCCGATGATCCGTCACGCACCTACTCATGACGCTCCCTCAAGTGTTTCTTCGCTGTCCCCCTTTGAAGAAGCCGAGCGGTCAACCCTGCTGGCCGCGCTGGAGCAACAGCACTGGCATATGAGCCATGCGGCAACGCACTTGGGCGTCAGCCGTAATACGTTGTACCGCAAGTTGCGCAAGTATGAAATTTCACGAGGTTCGGTAGTTTAGCCTACAGTGGTTTTGAAGTTTTACAGGCGCCCTGGTTAATAAGTAAATGGGGGTGTGTAAGTTGTTGGGTTCAGCAATATTATGTCGATTTTAAATGTCGCGTATTTTGCATGTTTGTCCCACTCATTGAGTACATTGAAGCTTCGGTTGTTTAGAAAATTGAACACTGTATTCAGGGTGGATGATGAGTATTCCAACGACGTATACGTACCCAATAACAGCGTCCTTCAGTTCACTGGCTGAACGAGGCGAAGGCCATACAAATCATAGGGGCGGCGCCGCGATTGATAAAGACCACCCTGCGACTGAAACAAGTGAAACGCCTTCAACAAGTCGCGCCGAGGCCGATGCCGAGGTCGCCAGTTCATTCGCCTCCTTATTGCTCGACGGTCGTTATAGAACGTCAGTTCGGCCACCCGATGTGCAGGTCCCGCCGCACTCGACGGTGGCGCGCTGGTATGCCCAACTGGAGAGTGCATTCAAAAGCGAAGGGTTTTCAGCCTGGGCTAACAAGCAGGGGCTGGATACGCGCTATCTGACGCTGATTCCTGCGCGCGGGGAAATAAAAGGTTATGTAGACGGTCGGCCCAAAACCTTTTATTTGTCAGACGATTCAGGCTGGTCTGATGTTTCCCGCACGCTCCTGGCCCTGGGCAGGGTATTCGCCCCCGAACACGGTCAAGCGGTGCGATACCCAGGGAGCGGTCAGGGCGGCGTGTCGATGCCGCTGGTCGCGCAATTCTACAAGGCGCCTGATCTTTTTGACGGCGGCCAAGCCAGCGTTCGCCGCAAACAGTTCACGGATAATCCCGGCTTCAATCTGGATGAGCGTCACCTGTCGACCCACTCCGACGCGGCGCTGGCGGCGCATCGGCAGGCGCTGGGCGATGAGGCCAATCGGCACAGGCTGATGAGCGCATTGAACGCTTTGGTCGATGACGCTGAGGGGCGTGTCGACCTGGAGCAGAGCAACGTGCCCATCGATCCTCGCTCTGCATTGTTTGATCGAGAGCCGGGCAAAACGTTGAGCCTTGCCCGGATGCTCAAGCTGGAAGGCTACAAAATGCCCGCGAACAGTGCCCAGGCTCATGCGTTGGCCTCGGCACTGTCCTTTGACCTGGCACACAGGGCGCCGGGCGTGGACTCAGGTGGCGTAAGGCACATCGGGCAGGGGCTGTCGTCTACTTCGCTGCGCAAGATGGGAAAGCTTGTAAAGGCGCAGATCGCGCCAGGTACGGCGAACGAGCCTGGAACGGACAGCCTCTTGAGTCGCTTGATCAGTCATCTTCCAGCCAACCTCAGAAAGGCCATGGCTGATTATCCGTCAATCGCCCTCGACCAGCTCCTGCGCACACCCGAGGCCCTGCGGCTGGGCAAGTTGATTCGGGAGGTGCTCAAGGTTGTCGACACCCCCACGAGCGCGATTGAAAGTCTTGGCGTGGCCCTGGTCCAGGAACTCGATCCTGGCTTGGGCAAGTCGCGGTTCAACCTGGCGGGCTACAACCTGTATAGCGTTGATAACGCGGGCGCGTCTTCGGCAGAGATCGTCAAGCGCTTTACGGCGCACCTCGCCGGCCGGGTCGGCAACGAGGCCGCCGCTGTCGCCGCACGGGTTTTATTATCGGCGGCAGCCCCTGAGTTTGTGGTGAAAGACATCCCGCCCAATTTGGTCTACGGCTCCCACACCTGGGCGAATTTTTGTATAGAGGTGGCGCGCATAGAGCAGCAAGTGCCTGGCGCGACCGCAAACATGACCTTCAGCCAGGTGATGGCTTTCGGTAATACGCCGCCGGTGTCCACCGAGGATGAGGATCAACTGAAGTTCGCCGCACGCGATTCGATCATTGCCTGGGGCATTGCCAACCGTGTTATCGACACCAGCCCGACGCACACTTATTCGGATGCGCAGGCCGAGCAGGCGCAACAGGCACTCAACAAGCAGCAAAAAGAACTTCGTTGGGCGAGTAATGCCATGAAAACGCCGCCGACGACACGACGGGAATTGGCGCTGGCAGAGTTGAAACGGGTATTTCCGGACGTGGACCCGACGCTCGAGGTGATGCAGCAGGCCTCCGTGAAGCATAAGCCGATATCGTTGTTGGATATTTATATGACGGGGCCCATTCAACCGGACTATTGGATATCCAAGGATGAGCAGCGTTTTCCCTATGAGCGTTTGAAGTCGCGTCTGTCTGAATTGACCCCTGACATCAATAAAGTGTTTAAAGCGAAATTTCAGGAGTATCGCAAGGTTCAGGAAAGTGCCTGGGCTATCCAGTTCAAATATCAGCTGTCACTGCTGCCCATGGCGGACAGGGTGCGTATCAGCCAATCGGACGTCAGTTTTTTTGAGGTGTCCCGCGCCTATACCAAGAGCGGGCCTTGTACCTCCGGGTTGTTCACCCCCAGGGAATGCCTGCCTCCAACGCCCACGGCGCAGGAACTTGAAGCGCTCAAGGGCAGGCACGGGTTGTTGATGAAAGTGGTGGAGCCTGACGGCACTGTCAGCGCCTACAGTTACTTTCCCGCCGAAGGCAAGATCGTCAAGGAAGACGGCTTTCCGGGCGGGCGGATCGACCTGGATGATCGCTCCTATTTTGGAGGGGGGAACGAAGGTTACATTCCGGGTTTGCCGCATACCTACAAGCAATATGGGCTAACGGATAAAACGCGCGATCCTGCACCGGATGGGAAAAACCAGGGTGACTACTTTTCTGATAAATCGGCTGCACTCGCGCACCTGGCGGGTGGTTATTTCACCAAGGACTACGGCGGCCTGCAGAAGGCGGCGGCGGGCGTCACCGAGATTGAAAAAGGGCGTGCTTACGACGAAGAACTGAAGGGTTTTTTTCTGAGCCTCGTGCCTTTTTATGACGGTATTCAGGACGCTATCAAAGGTGATGTAGGCGGGGCGATATTCAATCTCGGCTTCGACATTCTCGGCTTTGTCATTCCCGGTGCGAATGCCGCGCGCAAAGCCGCCAAGGCGGGCAGAGGTGTTCTGAATACAATTAAAAGCGCTGTCGTGGCGGGTGTGGGGGCGTCCGTAGGTTATACCGACTCAGTCGATATTGCGAAGAACTTAAATAAAGGCGCACGCGCCGGTTATAAGGATACGAAGTACCTGATTGAAAAGGGTCACGATGTGTTGTCACGTTTGAGAGGCCATTACGGAAGTTATGATGTTACTAAAATCTATAAGGAGGGCGATATTGTAAAAGGGTTTTTTCACGCAGCTGAGGACAATGTATGGCGACCTGCCGTGGCCGTCTTCAAGAAAGGCGCCTGGTATGCCTATAACGTTGTCACTAAAACGCCGTTCGGTGTTCAGTTGGCACAATTTGGTGCGGTGAGTTCATTGCAACGCTGATACACGGACGTGTTCAGATAGCCACGATTTTCCATTGTTTAATATTCATTCGACAGGGAGCGCGAATGCTTTGTATCTATCCTGACTAAGGTGAATGACGATGAAACGTTCAACAACAATAACAACGGCGTTACTTCCTGTCCGCACTTCGATTGTATTCAAAGGGCGTATCAATCATAAAAAATCGTATCGAACGATAAAATGTTCAAAAGTAGGTGAGGTCATTGGCGGCCTTCTGAGGGGCGCTTCCAGAGAGAGTATGCCGAGCCCGACACGGGTTGACGCGCCCAACCTCGCAGGCACTACACGCAGTGGCGTGGAAACAGGCTACCAAAAGTTCGATCAAGGCTTTGTGGACGCCAAAGTGAACGGGTTCGACGGCCCAGGGCACGCCAGTGGCACCCGGCAGGCGGGAGACGCCGCCTCAGGCGCCGGGCAAACGCCCGAAATGGCCGCGTATGTCGAAAAACAGCGAAAAGCCTGGCAAGCCTCCAGGGATGCGCACATCCGCGACCAGCTGTTCGGCCAGCCCAGTCCGGGCCGTGTCAATGGGCAGGATGTCGAGCCTTTTTCTGCGCGAACCCTTGAAGAGAATGCCAAGACGGCGGTCAAGGCCAAAGAGACCGCGCTGCCGCCGACCAACACGACCCTGCTCAAGACCGCAGCGATCACGACGGCGATCAGCGTACCTGTGACCTCGATCGGCATGATCGTTGTCGGGAGTGTCAACGAAGCGCTCAAGCCACTGATCAATCCGGCGCCTGCACCCGTGACACCGGAAAGCATCGAAGAAGGGCGGCTCGTCGAGTACGCGCAGAACGCAACTTTTCTGTTGGTCAACACCTTGTCGACACTGCGTGGAGAGCGGCTTGTCGGGCCGAACCTGCAATGGGTGATGCAAACCAGGGACGAGCGCCTCGACTCGCTTGAGGCCATGATTGGCTATGTCGAGAGGGAGCTGGGCAAAGAGGCCAAGGCCCGGAAAATTGATTTTCAACCGGCGTCCACGGGGCCTGAAAAAGATGACATCAAGGCGCGTGTGATCGATTTGGAGAGCCGCATGGCCGCGCTTTCTGCCTTGCTGGGGACCATGAGCATCACACCCGCGCCTAAGTCCAATACGCCAGTTTCGCCGATAGGGAACGGTTTGCAGCGGTTGCTGACCATCCAATAGCCCTGGTGGCCGGCGCCACGCCAACCCAGCCTGCGCGCCCGTCGTATCGCCGCGACGGGTGTTTCGCCCTCAGCTAAAGCGTGCGAACTTTCCCACCCTACGCTAACCTGCCTCGATGTTTACGAGGTCAACTATGCACATTCATATTCTGGGTATCTGCGGCACGTTCATGGGTTCGATGGCGGTTCTGGCCAAAGAGCTGGGCCATCACGTCACTGGCTCCGATGCCAATGTTTATCCACCGATGAGCACGCAATTGCAGGCGCAGGGGATTGAACTGACCCAGGGTTACGACCCTTCGCAGTTCGACCCGGTGCCGGATCTGGTGGTGATTGGCAATGCCATGTCGCGCGGCAACCCGGCGGTCGAATACGTGCTGAATAAAGGCTTGCCTTACGTTTCAGGCCCCCAGTGGCTGGCCGATCACGTGCTGCAGGGCCGCTGGGTATTGGCCGTCGCCGGCACCCACGGCAAGACCACCACCAGCAGCATGCTGGCCTGGGTGCTGGAGCACGCGGGCATGAGCCCGGGTTTTCTGATCGGCGGCGTTCCGCAGAATTTCTCGGTGTCGGCGCGCCTGGGCGACACGCCGTTTTTCGTGATTGAGGCCGATGAATACGACAGCGCCTTTTTCGACAAGCGCTCCAAGTTCGTCCACTACCGTCCGCGCACGGCGATCCTGAACAACCTGGAGTTCGATCACGCCGACATCTTCCCCGATCTGCCGGCCATTGAGCGGCAATTCCATCATCTGGTGCGCACCATTCCCAGCGAAGGCCTGGTGATCCATCCGACCACCGAGCCGGCGTTGCAGCGTGTGATCGACATGGGCTGCTGGACCCCGGTGCAAACCACTGGCGTCGGCGGGCAATGGCAGGTCAAGTTGCTCAGTGACGACGGTTCGCGGTTTGAAGTGCTGTTCGAAGGCGTGGGCCAAGGCGTGGTCGATTGGGGTATGACCGGTCAGCATAACGTCGCCAATGCCCTGGTGACCCTGGCGGCTGCGCGGCATGTGGGCGTGACGCCGGCCGTAGGTATCGCCGCATTGAGCGCATTCAAAAGCGTGAAGCGGCGCATGGAAAAGGTCGCCGACGTGAACGGGATTACCATCTACGACGACTTTGCCCACCACCCCACGGCAATTGCCACCACCCTGGATGGCCTGCGCAAACGCGTCGGTGATGCGCAAATCATTGCCATCGTCGAGCCGCGCTCCAATTCCATGAAGCTGGGGGCGCACCGCGATGGCCTGCCTGAAAGCGTGAATGATGCCGACCAAGTGGTGTGGTATTCGCCCGCCAACCTCGGCTGGGACCTGCCGGCTATCGCCGCACTGTGCACCGTGCCTTCGAAGGTATGCGACTCGCTGGAGGGCATCATCGAGCACGTCAAACACGTGGCCAGGCCGGGCACCCACGTGGTGATCATGAGCAATGGCGGCTTCGGCGGCTTGCACGGCAAGCTGGCTGAGGCGCTCCAATGAGCGGCCCGGAACGTGTCACCCTGGCGATGACCGGCGCGTCCGGTGCGCCGTATGGCCTGCGCCTGCTCGATTGCCTGGTGCGTGAAGACCGTGAGGTGCACTTTCTGATCTCCAAGGCGGCGCAGTTGGTGCTGGCGACCGAGACCGACGTGGAGCTGCCGGCCAAGGTGCAGATGATGCAAGCCTTCCTCACCGAATACACCGGCGCGGCGGCGGGGCAGATCAAGGTGTACGGCAAAGAGGACTGGATGTCGCCGGTCGCTTCCGGCTCCGGTGCGCCGGCGGCGATGGTGGTGGTGCCATGCTCCACCGGCACCCTGTCGGCGATTGCCACCGGCGCGTGCAACAACTTGATCGAGCGCGCGGCGGACGTCACCTTGAAGGAGCGGCGCCAGTTGATCCTGGTGCCACGCGAGGCGCCTTATTCCAGCATTCACCTGGAGCACATGCTCAAGTTGTCGAACCTGGGGGTGACCATTTTGCCCGCATCGCCGGGTTTCTATCATCAGCCGCAAACCATCGATGACCTGGTGGACTTTGTGGTGGCGCGTATTCTCAACCTGCTTAATATCCCCCAGGACATGCTGCCGCGGTGGGGCGAGCATCACTTGAGTGGCGATGAATAAGGCGCTGTTGCTGGTGCTGGCGCTGCAGCTGACCGGCTGCGCCACCGCGCGTACGCTGGATGCGGCGCAACCGGGCGCGCCAGTGGTGTACGCCGGGACCCGGCTGGATATGTACGCGATCAACGGCGGCTGCTGTGCCAGGGACAGGTTTGGCGCCGAGGCCCCCACCTATCCCCATATCGACCTGCCCGCCAGTGCGTTGCTCGATACGCTGCTGTTGCCACTGTCGTTGTTGACCGTGCTGGGCGTCGGCTTCAACGCCACCGGCGGCCTGTAACGCAATTCTCAACAACACCATAAAACCAATGTGGGAGGGGCGGTGCGACGATTCGACTTGCCCTCGATGGCGGCCTCTGGGCTGGCCGGGATGTTGGATTGGACCGAGTACATATCCGTTTCTGCGGTCACGGCTGCTATGGGTTCCGCCCTTACGGCGGCTCACTTTTGAAAAGCGCAAAAGTAAGCAAAACGCTCTTGCCCCACCACTCGGCACCTC
>NZ_CVTX01000151.1:0-35139 GCF_900005715.1 Pseudomonas sp. 34 E 7 | reverse complement strand
CCGGCGTCCTGCCGGGTTACCCACGGATTCAAGCCTGCGTTCGGCCAGCGTGGTTTAACGGGGCGCCTGAGATCAAAAGCAGATCAAGATCAAGGTCAAGGGCGACTCGCTTCGCATCGTGGTTACCGTTTGGCGCTGCTGAGTTGTGTAGATGCCTATGCCCCGATGGCGGTAGTCCAGTCAATATCTTCAGCGACTGACACTCCGCTATCGGGGGCAAGCCCCCTCCCACATGGGGTTCAGTGTTTGCCGTTATCTATTTGCCGAGCTTGCGCAGCTCGTCCGACTCTACGACCCGCACGCCATCCTGCTCTTCCAGCGCCAGGCGCCACAGCGCGCGGGCCAGTTCGCACACTTCGATACCGTGGTACTTGCCCGGAATCAACCGAGACAACGGCCCGGCCAGTTGTTCGGCCAGGCGCGGTTCGAGTCGTTCGCCCAACAACAACGATGGCCGCGCGATGGTCAGTTGCGGCCAATCCTGGGCTCGCAATGCCTGTTCCATTTCGCCTTTGACCCGGTTGTAGAACACCGAGGATTTCGGGTCGGCGCCAATCGCGCTGATCACGATCAGGTGCCGTGCGCCCAGTTCCCGAGCGCGCTTGGCGAAGGCCACCACCATATCCAGGTCGACCGCACGAAACGCCGCTTCGGAACCGGCCTTCTTGATCGTGGTACCCAAACAGCAGAAGGCGATATCCACCCGGCCGCTCAGTTGAGGCAGGAACACTGCAGGGTCGCCTACCGGGTTTTCCAGGCGTGGGTGTTCAGCCAGTGGTTTACGGCTGGGTGCCAGGACGCGGGTGACGGTGGGTTCGTTGAGCAGGCGGTCCAGCAAGTGTTCGCCGGTGAGGCCGGAAGCACCGGCCAGTAAGATATGCTGCGGTGTCAGGTACATGGTGTTTCCCCCTTGTTACACGTTACAGCTTAGTTGCCTTTGGCTTCCTTGCTATTCATTGAGACGCTTTCTAGCGCCTTTCGTGCCTGCTGTTTACGTAATAGTTGCCAGTGGGCGATCACGCCCTTGGGGGCCCAGATCTGCGGTTCGGAGGCTTCGAAATTGTCCGCCTGTTCGCGTTCGGCCACGTGCAGTTGTGCCAGTTTGAAGGCCTGTTGCAAATCGTCCGTTTGGTTGAAAGCCTGTGCGAAAAGGGCATCACCGAAGTAGGTAAAGTCCGCTTCTTCCGAGCAGCCGAACGACACGCGATCCGCGCGTGAGGCGGTCATGATCAGCGTGCGCTCATCTTTCAATGCCGGGATGAAGCCGCCGGAGTAGCAGGCGGAAATCACGATGATCTTGTCGCGGTTTTTCAGTGGCGCGAGCACCGCTGCCAGTTCATCGGCCGGCAGGTCGGCCAGTTCCATGCGCGGCTGGTCGAGCACCAGTTCGTGTTCGTGGGTGCCGTGGCTGGTCATGTAGATGAACACCAGGTCTTCCGGCCCGCTGCGCTCGGCCAGGGTTTGCACGGCCCGGCGTAGGTTCTCGCGGGTGGCCATGGGCCGGTCGGCGATATGGTCGCGGTGGTTGACCAGGCGAATCTGCCCATGGGCACCGAAGCGGGTGGCGAGCATGTTGCTGACGTAATCGGCTTCGCGCAGGAACACGCTTTGCTTGCCGTCGCCGGCCAATGCCAGGGTGTACAGCTCGACGGCGGACGTGGACGCGGGGACGGCGGCGAGGGCTTCGGCCAGCAGTTGGCCCTGGGCCAGGACGCCGATTTCCAGTGGGTCGGGCAGCAGCTTGCCCTCGGCGTCGCGCACGCGCATGCCGTTGACCCAGGTGCCGGCCTGTACCGTACCGTCGGTCAGCACCAGCGTGCCGCGACCCTGGTAGCTGTCGCTGTCAAAGCCGCCGATATAGAAGCTGCCATCGGTAAGGTTCAGGCGACCTTCGCCGCTGAAGCGCCAGTCGTTGAACTGGCCGACGTAATGGCTGCCATCGACGCCGATCAGTTCGCCCTTGCCGCTCAGGGCACCTTCCTTGAACTGGCCGATCCAGACGTCGCCGTCGGCGTTTTCATAGCGCCCCTTGCCGTTGAGCTGGTTCTGTTGGAACTGGCCGACGTAGATATCGCCATCCGCGCTGTTGAACGTGCCGTTACCTTCCAACTGGCCATCGACGAAGTGGCCGCTGAACTGATTGCCGCTGTCGTCGTTGCGCTGGCCTTCGCCATTGGGTTTGCCGTGGGCGAATTGGCCCTGGTATTGGCTGCCGTTGGCCAGCTCCAGGCGCCCGAGGCCGGAATACTGGTCGTCCTTGAATTCGCCGCGATAGGTCATCTGCCCCTCTTTGAGGGTGCCTTCGCCGTTGCGTCGACCGTTCTTGAACCCGCCCACGTAACTGCTGCCCGCCGTGGTCAGGCTGCCCTGGCCATCGAACAGGCCTTGCTTGAATTGACCTTTGTAGACTTCGCCGTTGCTGCCATGCCATTCGCCCT
Source organism: Pseudomonas sp. 34 E 7 (assembly GCF_900005715.1). Classification (NCBI taxonomy): domain Bacteria; kingdom Pseudomonadati; phylum Pseudomonadota; class Gammaproteobacteria; order Pseudomonadales; family Pseudomonadaceae; genus Pseudomonas; species Pseudomonas sp. 34 E 7. The sequence continues at coordinate 32,701 of NZ_CVTX01000151.1, read as the reverse complement.
GACCATGCCACTGGCCTTTATGGAACTCGCCGGCGTACCAACTGCCGTTGGGGTAGTCGACGCGCCCCTGGCCTTGCAGCAAGCCGTCGACCACATCGCCCCGGTAGCGGCCGCCATCGGGCAGGCGCGCATCGGGCGGCAACAGCGATTCGCCATCTCCGCAAGCGGTGAGCAACAGGGCAAGGGCAAGGGGAGCGAGTGGGCGCATAGCGGGATCCGGATAATTGAGCGCCGAGTATGCCGCAGCTGCGCGTTTCATACATAAATTTACATACACTGTGGCAAGGTTTGTTGCCTCGCCACAGGCAACGTCCTACACGAAGCAGAGTGACAATGACTCAGCGATGTAAGCCGGCTTTTCCTGACCTTCGATTTCCAGGGTGGCGGTGGCCTTAAATAGCCATTGGCCAGGTTTTTTCTCGTGGACGTCGGTGAGGGTGACATTCAGGCGCACCCTGGAGTCGACCTTCACCGGCTGTATGAAGCGCACACTGTCCAGGCCGTAGTTGATGGCCATCTTCAGGCCCTCGGGCATGATCAGGATGTCCTCCATCAGCTTGGGCATCAGCGACAGCGACAGGAACCCATGGGCGATGGTGCTGCCGAACGGGGTTTGCGCGGCCTTGGCCGGGTCGACGTGGATAAACTGATGATCGCCGGTGGCCTCTGCGAACAGGTTGATGCGCGCCTGGTCGATGGTGAGCCATTCGGAACGTCCCAGTTCCTTGCCGACATAATCGTTGAGCTGCGCTACGGGTACATAGGGCATTGCGTTTCTCCTGGGTTCATCATTTTTATCCCCGCTGACGAGGGGTTTTTTATGGGATACAGAGAACCAATGTAGATCATCATGGGCAATCGACGCGGTCAACCCAACATGCTTTTGGCGAATGCCGGAGCATAGGGCGGGCGTGCTTATAATGCGCACGAACTTTGAGGGGGCAGAGAGGATGTTGTTACGTGGCCTGACCTGGCTGGTGCTGTTTCAATTGATCGGCACTGCGCTCAACCATCTGCTGTTGCCGGTATTGCCGGGGCCGATCATCGGCCTGCTGCTGATGCTCGGCTTCCTGATCTGGCGCGGCGAAGTCAGCGAGCCGCTGAGCCTGGCGGCCGGCAGCCTGCTGCGCTATTTGCCGTTGCTGCTGGTGCCGCCGGCCGTGGGCGTGATGGTGTATGCCAGGGACATCGTTGCCGACTTCTGGGCTATCGTCGGCGCGCTGCTGCTGTCGCTGGTCATCGCGATGGGGGTTGTCGGCGTGCTGATGGAACGGTTGGTCCGGCGCAAGGAGAAGGAACAATGATGTTCGACTGGCAGGGCGCCTGGACGGCCGTCATTCATCACCCCTTGTTCGGCATCGGCATTACCCTGGGCGCTTATCAACTGGTGTTGGCGGCTTTCGAGAAAACCCGCTGGATCTTCCTGCAGCCGGTGCTGGTCTCCATGTTGCTGGTGATTGGCGTGTTGCTGATCTGCGGCCTGGACTACACCGAATACCGCAAGAGCACCGAGATCATGGGCATTCTGCTGGGGCCGGCGACGGTGGCCCTGGCGGTGCCGCTTTATTTGAACCTGCGACGGATTCGCCAATTGTTCTGGCCGATTTTTACTACGCTGGTGATAGGCGGCGTGTTGGCCACCGGCCTGTGCGTGTGGTTGGGCTGGTGGTTCGGTGCCGAGCACAGGGTGCTGATGACCATGGCGCCCAAGTCGGTGACGTCGCCGATTGCGATGTTGGTGGCCGAGCAGATCGGCGGGGTGGCGGCATTGGCTGCGGTGTTCGTGCTGATCACCGGGGTGGCCGGCGCGATGATCGGCCCGGCGTTCCTGTCGCGCCTGGGTGTCTACAGCCCCGAGGCGCGCGGCATGGCCCTGGGCATGACGGCCCACGCGGTCGGCACCTCGGTGGCCCTGCAGGAAAGCGAAGAATGCGGCGCCTTCGCGGCGCTGGCCATGAGTTTGATGGGCGTGGCCACGGCAGTGTTCCTGCCGCTGGCCGTGTCTGTGATCGTTTAAACCGGGTTTAAGGAAACCTTTATGAGTCTGGCGCTGTTTCCACTCAACACCGTGCTGTTCCCTGGGTGCACCCTCGATTTGCAACTGTTCGAGGCGCGTTACCTGGACATGATCAGTCGCTGCATGAAAAAGGGCGAAAGCTTCGGTGTGGTGTGCATCCTCGATGGCAAGGAAGTCGGCCTGGCCCCGGATGGCTATGCGCTGATCGGCTGTGAAGCGCTGATCCGCGACTTTAAACAACAGGATAATGGCCTGCTGGGGATTCGCGTCGAGGGCGGGCGGCGTTTTCGCGTGCGCGATGCCGAAGTCCAGAAGGACCAGTTGCTGGTGGCCCAGGTGCAATGGCTGGAGGAACTGCCGGACCAGCCGCTGGAAGAAGAGGACGCCGACCTGCTGGCGCTGCTGCAGGCGTTGGCCGAGCACCCGATGGTCGCGTCGCTGGATATGGACGCCCATGCCGAGGGGCAGCAGGCCCTGAGTCATCAGCTGGCGTACCTGCTGCCGTTCACCGAGGCGGATAAAGTCGACCTGCTGCAACTCGACGATCCGCAACAGCGGCTGGATGCGATCCAGATGTTGCTGGATGAATTGCAGGGTGAATTGTTCCCCTGAGATTCGGAATGCTCTGACGCGGGTATCAGACTTTGTTTCGTCGTTTTCAGGGACGTGGACTGCACTATTTTCCGATCACACCCCAATGATCGGAGATCACCATGATTCAGCTGACACCCTCGGAACAAGTGGCCTGGGACGCGTATTTCGTCAGCGTCACCACCCAGTTACTCCAGAACGATCCCGCGCGCGGCGCGCAATACATCGCCGAGCGCGCCGCCGACCTTGCCGATGAAATGCTGTTGGAGCGACGCGAGCGCTGTGTTGAACGGCGCAGCGCGTCGGTGGACTGGATCGGCCCGGCCAAGGGTCAGTAGGCGTACCTGAGCAACGCGTGGGACGTGCCGGTAAACGCGATAAAGCCGAGCACCGCCACGATCACCGGCAATACCAGCCACCAGGCTTTTTGCGTCATCGGCGGCAACGGGCTGCGGTATTGAATGAGGGTGAGGCTCAATGCGCACACGCTCATCGCCAGGAGCGTGCCGGCCAGGATATCCGTGGGCCAGTGAGCGCCCAGGTACACCCGCGACAACGCTATGAACGCCGCAGGTATGCAGCCCAGCAGCAGCCAGGTCAGGCGCAGTCGCGTGGGTTGGCCTCGGCCGGCCAGTACCGCCAGGGCCAGGAAGAACGCAAACGCGCCGGAGGCATGGCCGCTGGGCATGCTGAAACTGGTGAGCGGGTCGGTGAGGATTTCCGGGCGGCCACGGGCGAAGAAGAGCTTGGTGCCAGTATTGATCACGGCGGCGCCCGCCAGCGTGGCGCCGACGAAGATGGCATGACGCCACTGTCGCGCCAGCAACAACAGGCCGGTAAACACCGCGCTGGCGACGAACATTTTCTTGAATTCGCCCAGCTGGGTGATCCGTACCATCACCTCGTCGAGCCACGGGCTGCGATGTTCCTGCACCAGTGCGCTCAGGCCGTGGTCGAAATCGTTGAGATGCGGGTAGCCGATAAACAGTGCGACCAGCAACGTCAGGCTGGCGCAGCCGATCCACAGGGTGGCGCGACGATGGCCGCGCAGGCTGCTGTTCAAGCTCAGCCCCAGCAGTGCCGCCAGGCAGGCCGCGACAATCGCCGCTTCCGGCCAGAAACCTTCGGGCAGGGGCAAGCGGAACGCCGCCCCGGCAGCCCAGCCCGGCAACAGATACGCCACTGACCAGCCTGCCGCCGCGATAACGCTGACGATCGCAAAGCGCGGGAACGGCATGTCGCACATACCGGCGACCATCGGCAGCATGGGCCGCAACGGCCCGATGAAACGCCCGACCAGCAGGCTGGCGATGCCGTACTTATGGAAGTAGGTTTCCGCACCGTTCATCCACTCGGGATGATGGCGCAGGCCGGGCAGGCGCCGGATGTTCTGGTGGAAATGCCGGCCCAGGTAGTAGGACACCCCGTCGCCCAGTAAACCGCCGAGGAAGCCCAGCAACAGGGTCTCACTCAACGACAACGCGCCGCTGCCGGCCAGCGCGGCAATCGCAAACAGCAGCACCGTGCCCGGCACGATCAGCCCGGCGATGGCCAGGCATTCCACGCACGCGACGATAAACACCGCCACGGCCAGCCATTGTGGGTTAAGGGTCAGCCAGCCGGTGATGCTATCGAGCCATTGGCCCATACAATCCACTCCATCTCTGTAATGCATATGCTCAAACGCTGATGATCAACGGTGGGAGCCGCTGTGCTGCAAGCATCATCCAATCAAAAAATAATCGCGGCCTTCGACCTGCCCGCGCCGCAGCGGGTTCCGTGTGCAATAAGGCGCATAGCCAGCATCGACGAAGCGGTACATCAAGTGCTCATCGCGCCCACTGGGAATGCCCAGCCGTGTGGTCTGGATAATCTGCGTGGGCACCTGGCCCACGTCCTCGACATACAACCGTTCCTGATCGAAGCGCTTGGCATCCCACATCGGTACTTTCAGGCCGAGCGCCTTGCACAGCAGCGTCTGGCCCGCACAGAGTTTCTGCGAAGGACGCGGGCTGCCGTCGGGGTTGGGGTTGTTCAACAGCATGTGCGCCAGGCTCGCCGGCCCGGACCTCTCATCGACCCAGGGATAGGCCGATTTGATCAGCACGGCATTGCCCGGGCCATGGGCGCTGAAGTTCAGCGAATCACCGCCACGGGCGCAGTACATGTAGATATGCCCACCATCCAGAAACAAAGCCTTACGTTTTTCTGTGTAACCGAGTGAGGCGTGACTGCCTTTTTCGGCCACGTAATAGGCTTCGGTTTCAATAATCCGCGCTGAAAGCCAGATTTGGCCGACACGATGACGAATGACTTTGCCGAGCAATTCTTGCGCGAGCAGCTGGGCGTCGCGGTCGAAGAAGCTGTCGGGGAGGGCGCTGGCGGGGCGTTCGGGCGTGATGGTGGACATAACGTTCAGGGTTATTACGGCTAAATGTGACGGAATCATAACAACTCTCACCTTAATTACCGCTGAACCCCAGGTTTTTACAGTTCATTTCGACCATCCGCCCCTCACCGCTGTCAGTCAGGCGGCGTCACAGCTATAATCTGCCGCTTTCCTCTTTGCCAAGACTTCCTGACCCATGACTGAGTCCGTTCTTGACTACATGACCCGCCTGGGTCGCGCTGCCCGTCAGGCCTCGCGGTTGATCGCCCGTGCGAGCACCGCGCAGAAGAACCGTGCCCTGCTGGCCGCCGCCGATGCTCTGGATGCTGCGCGCTCCGAGTTGGCCGCCGCCAACGAACAGGACCTGGCCAACGGCCGCGCCAATGGCCTGGAGCCGGCCCTGCTGGACCGCCTGGCACTGACCCCGGCGCGTATCGACGACATGATCGAAGGCTTGCGTCAGGTGGCCAAGTTGCCTGACCCCATCGGTGAAGTTCGCGATATGCGTTACCTGCCGTCCGGCATCCAGGTCGGCAAGATGCGCGTGCCCCTGGGCGTGATCGGCATCATCTACGAGTCGCGTCCGAACGTGACCATCGACGCCGCGAGCCTGTGCCTGAAGTCAGGCAACGCCACCATCCTGCGTGGCGGTTCCGAGGCGATCCATTCCAACCGCGCCATCGCGGCCTGCATCCAGCAAGGCCTGGCCGTGGCCGAGTTGCCCGCCGAAGTGGTGCAAGTGGTGGAAACCACCGACCGCGCCGCCGTTGGCGCGTTGATCACTATGCCGGAATTCGTCGACGTGATCGTGCCACGCGGTGGCAAGGGCCTGATCGAGCGCGTCAGCCGCGACGCCAAGGTGCCGGTGATCAAGCACCTGGACGGCGTGTGCCACGTATACATCGACATCGCCGCCGACCTCGACAAGGCGATCCGCATCGCCGACAACGCCAAGACCCATCGCTACGCGCCGTGCAACACCATGGAAACCCTGTTGGTGCACGCCGGCATTGCCGAGCGCGTGCTGCCGCCGCTGGCGGCCATCTACCGCGACAAGGCTGTGGAATTGCGCGGTTGCGAGCGTACCCGTGCGCTGCTGGGCGCGGACGTGATCGAGGCCACCGAGCAGGACTGGTACACCGAATACACCGCGCCGATCCTGTCGATCCGCATTGTCGACGACCTGGACCAGGCCATCGAACACATCAACACCTACGGCTCCAAGCACACCGACGCCATCGTCTCCGAGCATTTCAGCGATGCCCGGCGTTTCCTCACTGAAGTGGATTCCGCTTCGGTGATGATCAATGCCTCGACGCGCTTTGCCGATGGTTTCGAGTACGGCCTGGGGGCGGAAATCGGCATTTCCACCGACAAGCTCCACGCACGCGGCCCGGTCGGCCTGGAAGGCCTGACCAGCGAGAAGTACGTGGTGTTCGGCGACGGTCATGTGCGCACTTGATGGCTAAACGCATCGGGCTGCTCGGCGGTACTTTCGACCCCGTGCACATCGGCCATTTGCGCAGTGCCCTGGAAGTCGCGGATGCCCTGGCGTTGGACGAGGTGCGCCTGATGCCCAATTTCCGGCCGCCCCACCGCGATACGCCGCAGGTGTCCGCGCAGCAGCGCCTGGAAATGGTGCGCGTTGCGGTGGAGGGCATAGCACCGCTGGTGATGGACGATCGCGAGCTCAAGCGCGATAAACCGTCCTACACTGTCGACACCCTGGAACTGATGCGCGCCGAGTTGGCCGCCGATGACCAGGTGTTTCTGCTTTTGGGCTGGGACGCATTTTGCGGCCTGCCCTCTTGGCACCGCTGGGAGGAACTCCTCCAGCATTGCCACATCCTGGTTCTGCAACGCCCGGATGCCGACAGCGAACCGCCGGATGCCTTGCGCAACCTGCTGGCCGCGCGGTCGGTAAGTGACCCCTTGGCCCTGACCGGGCCGAACGGGAATATTGCATTCGTCTGGCAGACCCCGCTTGCGGTGTCCGCCACCCAGATCCGTCAACTGCTGGCCAGCGGTAAGTCGGTACGTTTCCTGGTGCCTGACGCGGTCCTGGCCTACATCGATGCGCACGGGCTTTACCGTGCGTCGAACTGAAAAGGCGCGCTTGAATGCACGAAAAATCGTGCAGCGAGCGCCCGAACATACGAGCAAAACGAGTTTTATATGACGAACAAAGACGTAAGCAAAGTTAAGCGCAAAGGCACCTTCAAAAGCGCACCGCTGCCGGTAGAAGCCCACGTTGGCCCGGAACTGGCCGGTGAAGAGTTGGTAAAAGTCGCCGTGGCGGCCCTGGAAGACGTCAAGGCCCAGGACATCCAGGTGCTGGACGTACGCGACAAGCAGAGCATCACCGACTTCATGATCATTGCTACCGGTACCTCCAACCGCCAGATCGGCGCGATGCTGGACAAGGTTCGTGAAGCCGTCAAAGCCCAGGGCGTAAAGCCGCTGGGTGAAGAAGGCAAGGGCGACAGCGACTGGGTACTGCTGGACATGGACGACGTGATCGTTCACATGATGACCAGCAACGCCCGCCAGTTCTACGACCTGGAGCGTCTGTGGAAAGGCGCCGAGCAGAGCCGTGCGGCGGATGGCAAGCACCACAGCCCGGAAGTGGGCCACGCGCACTTCGACAAGCTCAACAAAGACCAGGAATAAGGAACGGCTGTGCGCCTGCGTCTGATCGCTGTCGGTTCACGCATGCCCAAGTGGGTGGAAGAGGGCTGGCACGAGTACGCCAAGCGTCTGCCTGCCGAGCTGTCGCTTGAACTGGTGGAAATACCGCTCAATACCCGGGGCAAGAACGCCGACGTGGCGCGCTTTATCCGTCAGGAAGGCGAAGCCATGTTGGCCAAGGTCGGCCCCAACGAGCGCATCGTCACCCTCGAAGTGCACGGCAAGCCCTGGAGCACCGAGCAGTTGGCGGTGGAACTGGACCGCTGGCGCCTGGACTCGCGCACCGTCAACTTCATGGTCGGCGGCCCCGAAGGGCTGGCGCCGGAAGTCTGTGCGCGGGCCGATCAGCGCTGGTCGCTGTCGGCGCTCACGCTGCCGCACCCGTTGGTAAGGATTCTGATCGGTGAACAGCTGTATCGCGCCTGGACAGTTCTGTCCGGGCACCCTTATCACAAATAATCTGCGCCATAGCCGATGACCCAGCCGATCCGCATCAAGGACCACGAGAAGGACGCACGTCTTGTACGCGCGCGCGTGGTGTTTGGCGCGATCATGGTGGTGGCATTGATTGGTGTGCTGATCGCCCGTCTGTATTACCTGCAGGTGATCCAGTACGAGTATCACTCCACCTTGTCGGAAAACAATCGGGTGCATGTGCAGCCGATCCCGCCGACCCGTGGGCTGATTTTCGACCGCAATGGCGTGGTAGTGGCGGATAACCGGCCCAGTTTCAGCCTGAGCATGACCCGCGAGCGTTCCGGCGACTGGCAGCAGGTGCTCGATGTGATTGTTGAAGTGCTGCAGCTGACGCCGGAAGACCGGGTCATTTTCGAGAAACGCATGAAGCAGGGACGCCGGCCTTTCGAGCCGGTGCCGATTCTGTTCGAGTTGAACGAAGAACAGATCGCGCGGATCGCGGTGAACCAGTTCCGCCTGCCGGGCGTGGAAGTGGTGGCGCAGTTGGTGCGGCATTACCCGCAGGGGCCGCACTTTGCCCACTCGGTCGGCTATATGGGGCGCATCAACGAGAAAGAGCTCAAAAGCCTCGATCCGGTCAATTACAGCGGCACCCATCACATCGGCAAAACCGGCATCGAGCGTTTCTACGAGCCCGAACTGCACGGTCAGGTGGGTTACGAAGAAGTCGAGACCAACGCCCGTGGCCGCGTGCTGCGCGTACTCAAGCGCACCGACCCCTTGCCGGGCAAGGACATCGTGCTGAGCCTGGACATCAAGTTGCAGGAAGCCGCCGAAATGGCGCTGGGCGGTCGTCGCGGTGCGGTGGTGGCGCTGGACCCGAAGACCGGCGAAGTCCTGGCCATGGTCAGCCAGCCGAGTTTCGACCCCAACCTGTTCGTGACCGGCATCAGCTTCAAGGCCTACGCCGAATTGCGCGACTCCATCGACCGGCCGCTGTTCAACCGGGTGCTGCGCGGCCTGTATCCGCCGGGGTCGACCATCAAGCCGGCGGTGGCGATTGCCGGCCTGGATTCGGGGGTGGTCACCGCCTCGAGCCGGGTCTATGACCCCGGCTATTACATGCTGCCCAACTACGATCACAAATACCGTAACTGGAACCGCTCCGGTGACGGCTATGTCGACCTGGACACCGCCATCATGCGCTCCAACGACACCTATTTTTATGACCTGGCCCACAAGCTGGGGATCGATCGCCTGGCGGCCTACATGGGCAAGTTCGGCCTCGGCCAGAAAGTCTCCCTGGACATGTTCGAAGAGTCTCCCGGCCTGATGCCCTCGCGCGAATGGAAGCGGGCGACGCGCCGCCAGGCGTGGTTCCCCGGCGAGACTCTGATCCTCGGCATCGGCCAGGGCTACATGCAGGCCACTCCGCTGCAACTGGCCCAGGCAACTGCGCTGGTGGCGAACAAGGGCGTGTGGAACCGGCCGCACCTGGCCAGGACCATCGAAGGCGAGAAACCGGTGGATGAGAACCCGATCCCCGACATCGTGCTGCGCGACCCGTCCGACTGGGCCAAGGTCAATCACGGCATGCAGCAGGTGATGCACGGCGCTCGCGGCACCGCACGCAAGGCGGCGCTCGGCGCGCAATACCGCATCGCCGGCAAGAGCGGTACCGCCCAGGTGGTCGCGATCAAGCAGGGTGAAAAATATGACCGCTCCAAGGTGCAGGAGCGCCACCGCGACCACGCCTTGTTTGTCGGCTTTGCCCCTGCCGATGACCCGAAAATCGTGGTGGCGGTGATGGTGGAGAACGGCGAGTCCGGTTCCGGTGTGGCTGCGCCTGTGGTGCGCCAGATCATGGACGCCTGGCTGCTGGCCCCCGACGGCAAGCTCAAGCCCGAATATGGCGGCCCCCCTTCCAGCCCCGAGGTTACGGCCCGTGAAGAGTAATTTTGACCGCATCCTCTCCAGTGAGGATGTGATGCGTCGCCGTGCGACGTTGCTGCAACGCATGCACATTGACGGCCCGTTGCTGGTGCTGCTGCTGATACTGGCGGCCGGCAGCCTGTTTGTGCTGTATTCGGCCAGCGGCAAGAACTGGGACCTGCTGATCAAGCAAGCGTCGTCGTTCGGCCTGGGCCTGTTGTCGATGGTGGTGATCGCCCAGCTCGAGCCGCGGTTCATGGCGCGCTGGGTGCCGCTGGGCTATGTCGCCGGGGTGTTGCTGCTGGTGGTGGTGGACGTGATGGGGCACAACGCCATGGGCGCGACCCGCTGGATCAACATCCCGGGGGTGATTCGCTTCCAGCCGTCGGAATTCATGAAGATCCTGATGCCGGCCACCATCGCCTGGTACCTGTCCAAGCGCACCTTGCCGCCCCAGCTCAAGCATGTGGGGATCAGCCTGATCCTGATCGGCGTGCCGTTCATTCTGATCGTGCGCCAGCCGGACCTCGGCACCTCGTTGCTGATCCTGGCGGGGGGCGCGTTCGTACTGTTCATGGGCGGCCTGCGCTGGCGCTGGATTCTCAGCGTGCTGGCCGCTGCCGTGCCGGTGGCGGTGGCCATGTGGTTCTTCTTTATGCACGACTACCAGAAGCAGCGGATCCTGACGTTCCTCGACCCCGAAAGCGACCCGCTGGGTACCGGCTGGAACATCATCCAGTCAAAGGCCGCCATCGGTTCCGGCGGCGTGTTCGGCAAGGGCTGGCTGCTGGGGACCCAATCGCACCTGGACTTTTTGCCCGAAAGCCACACCGACTTCATTATCGCGGTGATGGGCGAAGAGTTCGGCCTGGTAGGCATCTGCGCGCTACTGCTGATCTATTTGCTGTTGATCGGGCGCGGGCTGGTGATTACCGCGCAGGCGCAGACGCTGTTCGGCAAGTTGCTGGCCGGCAGTCTGACCATGACGTTTTTTGTTTACGTTTTCGTCAACATCGGTATGGTCAGTGGCCTGTTGCCGGTGGTTGGGGTGCCGTTGCCATTCATTAGCTACGGCGGAACTTCGCTGGTGACATTGCTGTCAGCGTTTGGGGTTTTGATGTCGATTCATACGCATCGCAAATGGATCGCTCAGGTTTGAATAAGGTGAAGATGTCAATGCAAGTAATGCGCGGCTGGGCCACTCGGCATGCGTCCTGGATGGGCCTGATCGGGCTGCTGGGCGCAACGCAGGAGGTGCAGGCCGGTGACTACGATGGCTCACCCCAGGTCGCCGAATTCGTCGGTGAGATGACCCGCGACTACGGTTTCGCCGGTGAACAGCTGATGGGCGTGTTCCGCGAAGCGCGCAAAAAGCAGGCGATCCTCGACGCCATCTCGCGCCCCGCCGAGCGGGTCAAGCAGTGGAAGGAATATCGTCCGATGTTCCTCACCGACGCCCGTGTGGCCCGGGGCGTGGACTTCTGGCGCCAGCACGAGGCGGTACTGGCGCGCGCCGAGCAGGAATATGGCGTGCCGGCCCAGGTCATCGTCGCGATCATCGGCATTGAAACCTTTTACGGGCGCAACACCGGCAGTTACCGGGTGATCGACGCGTTGTCGACCCTGGGCTTCGATTACCCGCCGCGTGCCGAGTTCTTCCGCAAGGAGCTGCGCGAATTCCTGTTGCTGGCCCGCGAAGAACAGGTCGACCCGATGACCCTCAAGGGCTCGTACGCCGGGGCGATGGGCTTGCCGCAGTTCATGCCGAGCAGCTTTCGCGCCTACGCGGTGGATTTCGACGGCGACGGGCATATCAATATCTGGAGCAACCCCGACGATGCCATCGGCAGCGTGGCCAGCTACTTCAAGCGCCACGGCTGGGTCGGCGGAGAACCGGTGGTTGTGCGCGCCGATGTGACGGGCGAGCGTGCCGATGAAGGCCTGACCCAGGGAATCGACCCGGTGAAGACCGTCGGGGAGTTGCGAGCGCTGGGCTGGTCGAGTCAGAATGCGCCACGCGATGATATGCCGGTGACGGCGTTCCGCCTTGAAGGTGAAAATGGCCCGGAATACTGGATGGGCCTGAAGAATTTCTACGCAATCACGCGTTATAACCGCAGTGTGATGTACGCCATGGCCGTGCATCAGCTGTCAGACGAGCTGGTTCAAGCACGGGGCAACAAGTAATGCGGGTATCGCCGTTCAAAAAACCGCTCAAGCTGGTGGCGTTCGCCGCGTTGTCCCTGCTGATCGCCAGTTGCTCCACGACACCGAATCGAGCGCCGGCCAAGAAGGCCGGCGGTGCGGTGGTTCGCGCCCAGCCGGGCCTGGACATCAACCGTGCGCACAAGGACGGCGCGCCGTGGTGGGACGTGGATGTGTCCAAGATCCCGGATGCCACGCCAACCCTGCACTCCGGCCCCTACAAGGCCAACCCCTATACCGTGCTGGGCAAGAATTACTTCCCGCTGCAGGAATCCAAGACCTACGTGCAGTCGGGCACGGCGTCCTGGTACGGCACCAAGTTCCACGGCCAGAACACCGCCAACGGCGAAGTGTATGACCTGTACGGCATGAGTGCGGCGCACAAGACCCTGCCGCTGCCCAGCTACGTGCGCGTGACCAACCTGGACAACAACCGCACCGTGATTCTGCGGGTCAACGACCGTGGGCCGTTCTATTCGGACCGGATCATCGACCTCTCCTATGCCGCTGCGAAGAAACTCGGTTACGCCGAAATCGGTACCGCGCGGGTGAAAGTCGAAGGCATCGACCCGGCGCAGTACTGGGCCCAGCGTGGCAAGCCGGCGCCGTTGATGCTCAACGAGCCGCAAACCCCACAACCGCAAGTGACGGCGTCGACCGGCAAGATCGAACAATGGACACCGCCGCCGGCGCAGCATGCTCCGGATACGGTGGTCGTGCCCCATGCGGCGCCCGGCGCCTCCAAGGTGGGCGGGCAGTACCTGCAGGTGGGCGCTTTCGCCAACCCGGATGCGGCAGAACTGTTAAGGTCCAAGCTCAGCGGCATGGTCAGCGCGCCAGTGTTCATCAGCTCCATCGTGCGTAACCAGCAGACCCTGCACCGAGTGCGTATGGGGCCGATCGGCTCGCCGAGCGAGGTTGCGCAAGTGCAGAACAGCGTACGCCTGGCTAACCTGGGGCAGCCCAGCGTAGTGACTGCGGAATAAGGCAATACAGGATTGACGGTCCAGGTGCGTGCGCGTGCCCGGGCCCTGGTTGTTGGCTCGTTGAACAATAAAACCCAGGGGCAAGGGGTGAGCGGGCAACCGAACACGTGACAGCCTGGAAGCGGGCTGTCTGAATAGTTTTGCCCGCGAGGGCAAGTTTCCATAAGCAATTTCGAGAGACGGATGAACATCACCACCTTAGCCAAACGTACGTGCCTGCTTATCTCGCTGATCATCACCCCGGCCGCCTGGGCGGTTGAGATGGTGCCGGCTTCCCCGCAACTGGCCGCCAAGGCCTGGGTCCTCATGGATGCCGCCAGTGGCAACGTGCTGGTCGAAAGCGGTGGTGACGTGCGCCTGCCGCCTGCCAGCCTGACCAAACTGATGACCGCCTACATCGCGACCCTGGAAATCCGTCGCGGCCAGATCGGCGAGAACGATCCGGTAACCGTCAGCGAAAACGCCTGGCGTACCGGTGGTTCGCGGATGTTCATCAAAGTCGGCTCGCAAGTCACGGTCAGCGACCTGCTGCACGGCATCATCATCCAGTCCGGTAACGACGCCAGCGTGGCCCTGGCCGAACACATCGCCGGCAGCGAAGATGCGTTCGCCGACATGATGAACAAGACGGCCGGCGACCTGGGCATGACCAACAGCCACTTCATGAACCCGACCGGCCTGCCGAACCCTGAGCATTATTCGTCGGCTCACGACATGGCGATCCTGGCCCGCGCGATCATCCGTGTCGACCCGGTGCACTACGCCATCTACTCCCAGAAGGAATTCTTCTGGAACAACATCAAGCAGCCTAACCGCAACCTGTTGCTGTGGCGCGACAAGACCGTCGACGGCCTGAAAACCGGCCACACCGACGAAGCCGGCTACTGCATGGTGTCGTCCGCCGTACGTGATGGCCAGCGCCTGATCGCCGTGGTCTTCGGCACCAACAGCGAGCAGGCCCGTGCGGCCGAGACGCAAAAGCTGCTGACCTACGGCTTCCGCTTCTTCGAAACCCAGACCTTCTACCAGAAGGGCACCGAGCTTGCGACCGCGCCGGTATGGAAGGGCGCGACCTCCCAGGTCAAGGCCGGCCTGGCCGATGACCTGACCCTGACCATGCCTAAAGGCCAGCTGAAAAAGCTCGCCGCCAGCATGACCCTGAACCCGCAACTGGTTGCGCCAATCGCCAAGGGTGATGTGATCGGCAAGGTTGAAGTCAAGCTCGAAGACAAGGTGGTGCACAGCGCCGACCTGATCGCACTGGACGCCGTCGACGAAGGTGGTATCTTCCGCCGCGTGTGGGATAGCATCCGTCTATTCTTCTACGGCTTGTTCAACTGATTGTGTGCACCTGCAAAGCCCCGCGTTGATCCGACGCGGGGCTTTGCCGTCGCCACGGCTTACCGCTTACGAGGCCGTTCTGCCATGACCGATAAAGAAGTAAAGGCGCCAAAGATCGAATTCCCGGTGACGGATTACCCCATCAAGGTGATCAGCGATACCGGCGTAGGTCGAAAAGACACGATTCTCGAGATTGTGCGCAAACACGCGACCATCAACGACAACCGCGTGGACGAGCGTTCCAGCTCCACGGGTAAATACACGACGATCCAGTTGCACATCGTTGCGACGGATCAGGACCAGCTCTACAACATCAACAGCGAACTGCGGGCCACCGGCTTCGTGCACATGGTGCTGTGATGTCGCACGTCCTGGGCTTTCGCGAGCTCGGCCGGATGGACTACGAGCCCGTCTGGCATGCCATGCAGCGCTTCACCAACGAGCGCGGCACCTCGGCAGCGGATGAAGTCTGGCTGGTCGAGCACCCGCCGGTATTCACCCAGGGCCAGGCCGGCAAGGCCGAGCATCTGCTGCTGCCGGGTGATATTGCGGTGGTGCAGGTCGACCGAGGGGGGCAAGTGACTTACCATGGGCCTGGCCAACTGGTCGCGTATCTGTTGCTGGATGTGCGCAAGCTGGGCTTTGGCGTGCGTGATCTGGTCAGCCGCATGGAGGCTTGCCTGATCGAGCTGCTGGCCAGTTACGGCGTGACCGCCGCGGCCAAGCCCGATGCACCGGGTGTGTATGTGGAGGGCGCGAAAATCGCTTCCCTCGGGCTGCGCATTCGGCACGGTTGTTCCTTTCATGGCCTAGCCCTGAATGTGGACATGGACCTGGCCCCGTTCCAGCGGATCAACCCGTGCGGTTATGCGGGCCTTGCGATGACCCAGTTGAGCGACCATGCAACACCCATAGAATTTGCCGAGGTAAGTGCCCGGCTGCGCGCGCAGCTCGTCAAACACCTCGACTATGCTGAGCAGACGACCCTGACGGGCGGAATCGATTGATATGACTACTGATGTTGTGCAAACCATGATCCCGACGCTGGACATCACCGAGCGTCCAGCCCCGGCCCCACGTGCCAAGGTGGAAGCCGGCGTCAAGCTGCGCGGCGCCGAGAAGGTTGCACGCATCCCGGTGAAGATCATTCCGACCACCGAACTGCCGAAAAAGCCTGACTGGATTCGCGTGCGTATCCCGGTCTCGCCGGAAGTCGACCGTATCAAGGCCCTGCTGCGCAAACACAAGCTGCACAGCGTGTGCGAAGAAGCGTCCTGCCCGAACCTGGGTGAGTGCTTCTCCGGCGGTACCGCCACCTTCATGATCATGGGCGACATCTGCACCCGTCGTTGCCCGTTCTGCGACGTGGGCCACGGCCGGCCGAAGCCGCTGGACGTCAACGAGCCGCAAAGCCTGGCCATTGCCATCGCCGACCTGAAACTCAAATACGTAGTGATCACCTCGGTCGACCGTGACGACTTGCGTGACGGCGGTGCCCAGCACTTTGCCGACTGCATTCGCGAAATCCGCAAACTGTCCCCCAACGTGATGCTCGAAACCCTGGTGCCCGACTACCGTGGACGCATGGACGTGGCGTTGGAAATCACCGCCGCCGAGCCGCCGGATGTGTTCAACCACAACCTGGAAACCGTGCCGCGCCTGTACAAGGCCGCGCGTCCGGGGTCGGATTACCAGTGGTCGCTGACCTTGCTGCAGAAATTCAAGCAAATGATGCCGCACATCCCGACCAAGTCCGGCCTTATGCTGGGCCTGGGCGAAACCGACGAAGAAGTCATCGAAGTCATGAAGCGCATGCGTGAGCATGACATCGACATGCTGACCCTGGGCCAATACCTGCAACCGTCCCGCAGCCACTTGCCGGTGCAGCGCTTCGTGCACCCGGACACCTTCGCCTGGTTCGCCGAGGAAGGTTACAAGATGGGCTTCAAGAACGTCGCATCGGGCCCGCTGGTACGGTCTTCGTACCACGCCGATGAACAGGCCAAGCTGGTCAAGGCGAGCCTGGTATCCTGATAAAGAGTTTCGTAATAAAGAGTTGCTAATAGAGATCTGCCCGCCACCGCAGATCCAATGTGGGAGGGGGCTTGCCCCCGATTGCGGTGTGTCAGTCCCTTGAGTATTGGCTGTCACGCCGCCATCGGGGGCAAGCCCCCTCCCACATTTCGTTATGCGTCATATCAGGGAGAATTGTGCATGACTACCGCCGTACCTGCATTGCGCCTCGAAGGCACCATCGGCCTGATCGCCCCCGCCGGCCCAGCCGCGCTGGACGTCGAAAAAGCCGGGCAATGGATGCGCACCCGTGGCTATGAACTGCGGATTTTCCCCGGTGTGTATGAACGCGACGGCTACCTGGCCGGCAGCGATCAAGTGCGCCTGCGCGACCTTCACGCCGCCTTCGCCGACCCCGAAATCGATGCCATCTTCTGCCTGCGCGGCGGCTACGGTACGCCACGTCTGCTCGACGCGCTGGACTTCGACCTGCTGCGCGCCAACCCCAAGCCCTTCGTCGGCTACAGCGACATCACCGCCTTGCACCTGGCGATCAACCGCTACGCCGGCTTCGTCACTTTCCACGGGCCGATGCTCAATGCCGACCTGCTCGGCGGCAAGCAACCACCTACCGAGTCATCGCTGTTCAGCCTGTTGCGTGGCCAGTTGGGTGCCGGCAGTGTGCTCACGCACCCGGTGGCCTACCCCTTGACCACGATCGAGCCAGGCATCGCCTGCGGGCGCTTGCTGGGCGGTAACTTGTCGATGATCGCGGCGGTGATGGGCACCGCTTATGAAATTGACGCTGAAGGCATCATCCTGTTTATCGAGGACGTCAACGAGCCGCTCTATCGCATCGACCGCTTGCTGACGCACCTGCGCCTGGCGGGCAAACTCGACCAGGTTGCGGGGGTGCTGGTGGGGGATGTGTCGGGTGTGGATAACGGGGCGCTGGAGCGGCTGTTGAAACACACCTTCGAACCGCTGTGCATTCCGGTGCTGGCTGGCTGGCGCAGTGGGCATTGCGATCCGAACCTGACGCTGCCGATGGGCGCGTTGGTGCGGTTGGATGCGGGGCAGCAGCGGGTGGTGCTGGAGCAGGACGTAGTCTGTAAATAGGGGTCGCCTGCCAGACCCTATCGGGGGCAAGCCCCCTCCCACACCTGGAATGCATTTCAAAATGTGGGAGGGGGCTTGCCCCCGATGGCGCCAGTCGCCATAAGCCAATCTATCGGCTTTGCAGCGCCTCCAGCAACTTCACCGTCGGATACCCATCCGCCGGCCAGCCCAGTGCTTGCTGCGCCGCCCGAATCGCCTTGCGCGTGTTGGCGCCGATGATCCCGTCGGCGTTGCCCGCGTCATAACCTTTGGCGCTGAGCGCCGTCTGCAGGTCGATACGCTGCGAGCGGCTCAGGGGCAGCTCATCCTTTGGCCAGCTCCCGCGAATCACCCCACCGCCACCAAAGCGCTCGGACAGCAGGCCAACAGCCAGTGCATAGGACGACGAATTGTTGTATTTCAGGATCGCACGGAAGTTATCCAGCACCAGGAACGCCGGGCCACGGTAGCCGGCCGGCAGCAGCAGGGCGGCGGACAGTTGCTCGACGTTGGCCGGCAGGCTCGCGCCGGGCGGCAGTTGGATACCCAGTTTCAGCCATTCGGCGACGGTCTTGCGGATGCCACCATCGGCCAGGGAATAGTCGAAGCCCGATGGCAATTGCTGCACCTCAACGCCCCACGGCTGGCCTTTCTGCCAACCGGAGCTTTGCAGGTAATGGGCGGTGGAGGCGAGGGCGTCACCCGGGCTGTTCCAGATATCGCGGCGACCGTCACCGTCAAAATCCACCGCGTGGGTGTTGTAGGTGGTTGGGATGAATTGGGTCTGGCCCATCGCGCCGGCCCAGGAGCCTTTCATCTGGTCGGCCGGGATATCGCCGTGCTGGATGATCTGCAGCGCCGCCAGCAGTTGTGCCTGGGCAAACGCCGGGCGGCGGCCTTCATAGGCCAGGGTCGCGAGGGAGCGGATCACCGAGTTATTGCCCTGGAACTGGCCGAAGTTGCTTTCCATGCCCCACACCGAGACCAGTGCCTGGCGATCAACGCCGTAACGCTCCTCGATGCGCTGCAGGATATCGGCGTACTTGACCAGCAACGCCTGGCCGTTGCGCACGCGCAGCGGCGACAGCGCACCGTCAATGTATTCCCACACCGGACGGGAAAACTCCGGCTGGCTGCGGTCGGCGCGAATCACGGCCATGTCCGGGCTGACGCCGGCGAAGGCGTTATCGAAGACTTCGGCGCTGATCCCGGCTTGCAGGGCCTGTGCACGGAACCCGGCCTGCCATTCGGCGAAGGTCTGGGTCGGTTGGATGTCCAGGTTATCCACTGCCAACGGCGCCACGACGGCAGGCGCGATGGCCGGTGCGGTCTTGAGCGGGGGCAGGGGTTGAGCGTCCGCGGCGGTGGGTTTTTCCGCGCAGGCGACAAGCAGAATGAGGCTGGAGGCAGCAATCAACTGGCGAAGGTGCCAGCGACGGGAAAGACTAGAGGGCATGCACAGGTCCAGGGGGTTACAAATCAAGTGCAGACCTTATCATGCCAGAGGGGCGCTTGCCTTCAGGCAGCCAGAAAGTAAGAAGCCTCCCAGCTGTTAGACTGGAAGGCTTCGCGGCGGTAGCTGCCTTTGCCCTTGCCGGCGCGTTCCTGACGGCTGCGGAACAGTGGCTGGGCGATGATGGATTTGGCCTTGTTCGGGCCATGCTTGGATGGCTTTTTGCTCATGATGGATTCTCTCGCTTGGGTGTGGAATGGAGCGGAGCAAATCATCTGCCGAAGTGGCCCGGCTGTAAAGCCCGGCGACAACCCCTGTAGGAGCGAGCTTGCTCGCGAAAAACTCACAGGCGCCGCGTTCATTCAGGAAATACGCGTTATCGTTGACGTTTTTCGCGAGCAAGCTCGCTCCTACATTGGATTCAGGGTGTTTTTGGAAGCAGGGTTATTCGGCTGGCAGGGTGAGGCGCTGGCCGGCCATCAACAGCGACAAACGGCTCAGGCTCATCCACGGCGAACCGGCCGCCTGGCCCTTGATCTGTGCGTCGATGCGCTGTGCTTCGAGCAGCAGTTGCGCCCAGCGTTGCGCCGAGTGCCGTTGCAGGGCCTTGCTCATCAGGGGCTTGCGCTTGTCCCACACCGGCGGCCTGGCCTGGCTGAAGCATTTGTCCAGCGGAATGCCCTGGCTGTACTGCAAGGCAATGTTGGCCAGTACCCGCAGCTCCCGGGCCAGGGCCCAGAGAATCACCGGAGGCTCCACGCCCTCGCCACGCAGCCCTTCGAGCATGCGCAGGGCGTGAGCGGGTTCGCCGTTGAGGATCGCGTCCACCAGCCCGAATACATCAAAGCGCGCACTATCAGCCACCGCGCCCTGCACGGTTTCGACAGTGATCTGCCCCTCTTCGGCCATCAGCTTGAGCTTTTCGATTTCCTGGGCGGCGGCAAGCAGGTTGCCTTCGACCCTGGCGGCGATCAGCTCGACGGCCTCTTGCGTGGCCGACAGCCCCGACTGTGACAGGCGTTGGCGAATCCACTGCGGCAGCTGGCTGCTGTCCACCGGCCAGATCTGAATGAACTGGGTCTGCGGGCCTTCCACCAGGGCCTTGCCCCATTTGGTTTTCTGCGCACTGCCATCCAGCTTGGGCAGGCTGATCAGCAACACCGTGTCTTCAGCAGGTCTCGAGCAATACTCGATCAACGCTGCCGCGCCTTTATCGCCCGGCTTGCCCGAAGGCAGGCGCAGTTCCAAAAGACGTTTTTCGGCAAACAACGACATGCTCGCGCCGGCTTGCAGCAATGTTCCCCAGTCGAAACTGGCGTCGGCACTGAATACCTGGCGCTCATCGAAACCTTGCTGGCGCGCCGCCGAGCGAATGGCGTCGGCCGCTTCCTGGCACAGCAGTGGATCATCGCCGCTGACGATATAGACAGGCGCGAGGCCACCTTGCAGGTGTTTGGCGAGTTGGGCGGGGGCAAGTTTCATAGGCAGGGCGAACGGGGCGCCAGGAGCGCCCCGTTTGGCTTACTCGACAGGGACTTCAACAGGCGACTGTTTCGGCGTGTTGTCTTCGTACTCTTGCGCCGCCTTCAGGGCATCGGCGTCAGCCTTGGCCTTGTTGTCGGCGATTTGCTGCAACTCGGCGAGTTTTTCCGGGTTGAGCAGTTGCAGGCGAGTCATCATGCGCTGAACCAGGTCACGACGCATTTCCTTGCGCGCCTGAAGGATCTCGGAGTCCGAACCCACCAGGTTGTTGCCGTCGTGGCTCACGACTTTCTGGACCTGGATCTTGTCGCCCATCAGCGGCAAGTTATCGCGGCCCTGTACTTCGAAGCTGACGGTGGTGGCCAGCTCGATGTCGGAGGCGCGGCCGGCACTGGCGTAGCTGATGTTGCGCTGGGTTTCGCGCTCATCGACCAGGTTCAGCTTGTAGGTGGCGCCGCTATAGACGTGCACGCCGCTGTTTTCCAGGCTCTGGCGCAGTTGCGTCACGGTTTCGCCGTAGGCGTTACGTGCGCTGACGTCGAGTTCCTTGAGCGACAATTCATTGGTGCCGGTGCCGCGCAGCTGGAAGCCGCAAGCGCTCAACAGAACGGCCAGGCCCATTACCAGCAGATTGCGTTTGATCATGTTGTTGCTCCCCTTGAAACCAGGCGGGCCGTATCGAGGCCCTGAAGGTTTAGTTCGGCGCAGGGCTTGAGCCCTGCGCCCGATCCGATTTAGCTGGCGACGATATTGACCAGTTTTCCAGGCACTACGATCACTTTGCGGATCGTCAGGCCTTCGGTAAAGCGCAGCACGTTCTCGTTGCAGCGTGCAGCCGCTTCGACTTCTTCACGGCTGGCGCTGGCCGGCATGTCGATCTGGCCGCGCAGTTTGCCATTGACCTGGATCACCAGTTGCAGCGTGTCCTGCACCAGCGCGCTGTCATCCTGCACCGGCCAGCGGGCGTCGATGACGGCACCGCTGTGGCCCAGGCGGCTCCACAGTTCGTGGCTGATGTGCGGCGTGATCGGCGCCAGCAGCAGGGTAACCGTTTCCAGGCCTTCCTGGATCAATGCGCGATCCTGTTCCGTGGCCTGCGGGGCTTTTTCCAGCACGTTCATCAGCGTCATCACTTGGGCGATGGCGGTGTTGAACTTGTGGTTCTGCCCTACGTCCTGGCTGGCCTGGCGGATAGCCAGGTGGGTGCTGCGACGAATGGCTTTCTGTTCATCATTCAAGGACGCGACGTCCAGCTTGCCCGGCAAGCCCTGGCTGACGTGGGCATGGGCCAGGCGCCAGACGCGCTTGAGGAAGCGGTGCGAGCCTTCGACGCCGGAGTCGGACCATTCGGCGCTCATGTCGGGCGGCGAGGCGAACATCATGAACAGGCGGCAGGTGTCGGCGCCGAACTGATCGATCATCGATTGCGGATCGACGCCGTTGTTCTTCGACTTGGCCATCTTCTCGGTGCCGCCGATTTCCACCGGCAGGCCGTCGGATTTGAGCTTGGCGCTGATGACCTTGGCCTTGCTGTCACGCTCGAGCTCGACGTCCGCCGGGTTGAACCAGGTGTAGGCGCCATTGGCTTCGCGGCGGTAGTAGGTCTCGGCGATGACCATGCCTTGGGTCAGCAGGTTCTTGAACGGCTCGTCGGAGCTGACCAGGCCTTCGTCGCGCATCAGCTTGTGGAAGAAGCGCGCGTACAGCAGGTGCAGGATGGCGTGTTCGATACCGCCGATGTACTGGTCCACCGGCAACCAGTGGTCGGCTGCGGATTTTTCTACCAGGCCACCTTCATAGTGCGGCGAGGCGTAGCGGGCGTAGTACCACGAGGACTCCACGAAGGTGTCCATGGTGTCGGTTTCACGCTTGGCAGGCTGGCCGCATTTGGGGCAACTGCATTCGTAGAACTCGGGCATGCGCGCCAGTGGCGAACCGGCGCCGTCCGGTACGACGTCTTCGGGCAGGACCACCGGCAGTTGCTCTTCTGGTACCGGCACGTCGCCACAGCTTTCGCAGTGGATGATCGGGATCGGGCAGCCCCAGTAGCGTTGACGGCTGATGCCCCAGTCGCGCAGGCGGAACTGGGTGCGCGAGGCGCCGAGATTTTTCTTGATCAGGGCAACTTCGATGGCGTCGAAAGCGCCCTGGAAGTCCAGGCCGTCGAACTCGCCGGAGTTGATCAGCTCGCCGTGCTCGCCATAGGCGTCCTGCCACGGGGCCGGGCTGGTGTCGCCCGCGCTGGTGCGCACCACCGACTTGATCGGCAGGTCGTACTTGGTGGCGAATTCGAAATCGCGCTCGTCGTGAGCCGGGACTGCCATCACAGCGCCATCGCCGTAATGCATCAGCACATAGTTGGCGACCCAGACCGGCAATTTCTCGCCCGTCAACGGGTGCTCGACGAACAGCCCGGTCGGCAGGCCTTTTTTCTCCTGGGTGGCGACGTCGGCTTCGGCCACGCTGCCGCCCTTGCATTCGGCGATGAACGCCTGCAGCTCAGGGTTGTTCTGTGCGGCCTGGGTGGCCAACGGGTGTTCGGCGGCCACGGCGACATAGGTCGCGCCCATCAGGGTGTCCGGACGGGTGGTGAAGACTTTGAGTGCGCCCGCTTCGCCGATCGAGTCGACGTTGTACGGGAACTGCACTTCCATGCCCTTGGATTTGCCGATCCAGTTGCGCTGCATGGTCTTGACCTGTTCAGGCCAGCCCGGCAAATCGTCGAGGCTCGACAAGAGTTCATCCGCGTAGGCGGTGATCTTGAAGTAGTACATCGGGATTTCGCGTTTTTCGATCAGCGCACCGGAACGCCAGCCGCGGCCGTCGATCACCTGTTCGTTGGCCAGTACGGTCTGGTCAATCGGATCCCAGTTCACGGTGCCGCTTTTTTTGTAGATCACGCCTTTTTTGAACAGGCGAGTGAACAGCCATTGTTCCCAGCGGTAGTAATCCGGCTTGCAGGTGGTCACTTCACGGGACCAGTCCACCGCCAGGCCCAGGCTGCGCAGCTGGGTCTTCATGTAGGCGATGTTTTCGTAGGTCCACTTGGCGGGCGCCACGTTGTTTTTCATCGCGGCGTTTTCCGCCGGCATGCCGAAAGCGTCCCAACCCATGGGTTGCAGAACGTTCTTGCCGAGCATGCGCTGGTAGCGGGAAATCACGTCGCCGATGGTGTAGTTACGCACGTGCCCCATGTGTAGCTTGCCGCTGGGGTAAGGGAACATCGATAGGCAATAGAACGTCTCCTTGCCTGGCTGTTCGCTGACTTCAAAGGACTTTTGCTCGTCCCAGAAGGTTTGTGCGGCATTTTCTATTTCACGGGGCTGATATTGTTCGTGCATGGCTACTTTTGAACTGGATAGGGGTGGCCTAATCCTCTTCGGTGCAACGTTCAGGTTGATCGACACCGGAAAGCGGCGCGTCCGTGCCCAAACCCTGCGGGAAGTGGAGTTACAGGAAGCGCCGTAGCATACATGACCCCACTCTATCGAGGGAAACCCTGATTGCGCAGGCCAGGCCGTCTGTCGCGGCACCGGGCAGGTGCAGCCACGGGGGCTACGCTGTTTATTGGGGAGCAAGTATTTCTTCAATGAGGTGAGGGGATGGCTGAATCGCAGCGAACTTTGACGAAACCGCAGTTATACGAAGGACTGATCGACCGTTTGGGTCGGGCATTGGATGCCGCAAGAACCGCAGGCCGATTGTGTGATGAACGGCCTCTGGAACTGGAGTTGCGAGGCTTGAGCCAGGCAGAGCTTGAACTGATCAAGCGCTATCTGGAATTGCACCACCAGCGCGCCGCTCATGGGCCGGCATCCCCGCCGGTCCCCGAGTCGCCTCGTTCGGCCAAGGTAGTGTGGCTGAAGGATCTGGCGGCCGGTCGCAGCCCGGAAAATGTCCGGTCGATACGGTGCAAGTGACCCCGCGTTATCCGTTGATGTTTACAAAATATGCTCGTAAGGATTGTTGCTGAACCCCGATGCATCTAGGCTTCGGGCATCTTTGGAGATGCCCGATGCCTTTTCGTTATTTCATTAAACAATTGTTGTTGCCGCCCGGTATTTTCCTGCTGTTGCTGGCACTTGCCTGGTGGTTTCGCCGCAGTCGTCCGCGCCTGGCCGGGTGTTGTTTTGCCTTGGGATTGGGCGGGATGTGGTTGATCAGCCTGCCGGTGATGGTGCAGTGGGGCGCACGCGCCCTGGAGACAGCACCGCCTCTGGCCCGCGAGGACTGGGCAAACCTGGCCCAGCGTGCCGACGCGATTGTGGTGCTGGGCTCCGGTCGTGAGCGCGGCGACATTGCGTGGGGCTCCGACCAGCCCACCGGCATCGGTTTGGAGCGTGAACGTTACGCGGCGCGTCTGGCCAAGGCGTCCGGGTTACCGGTGCTGACCAGCGGCGGCCTGCACTACGGCACGCCGCCCAGCGAGGCAGAGCTGATGGCGGTGTCGATGCAGGATGACTTCGGCGTCACGGTACGCTGGAAGGAAGAGCGCAGCCGCACCACTTGGGAAAATGCGCAGATGAGCGCCGAGATACTGTTACCCCAAGGCATCAAGCGCGTGGTGGTGGTGACCCAGGCCTGGCACATGCCGCGTTCGGTGTGGAGTTTTGAGAAGGCCGGCTTCACTGTGGTGCCCGGGCCAGTGGGGTTTCTGGGCGTGGATCACGGTCGGCCGCTCGGCGGGTGGATGCCGGAGGTCAAGTCGGTGTGGCAGAGCGGGCAGTTGATCAATGAGGCAGTGGGGCAGGTGGGGTATAGGTTGTTCTACAGGTAACACCGCAGGACAAATGTGGGAGGGGGCTTGCCCCCGATTGCAGTGTGTCAGTATCAAATGTACTGACTGACACTCTGCCATCGGGGGCAAGCCCCCTCCCACATTGTTTTGTGTTTGCTCAATCAGACGGTTTTAGCCATTCGAGCGGCCAGCAGTGCCCAGCCGAACAGCAGCAGGCACACGATGATCAGCGGCCACGAGCGCCATTGCAGGTACGGCGTCAGGTTGTGCATCGGCACCACGTCGCCATAGAGAATGCCGCGCTCGAACTGCGGGATCTGCGCGGTGATCTGCCCAAACGGGTTGATCAGGCCGGTCACGCCGTTGTTGGTGGCGCGGATCATCCAGCGTCCGGCTTCAAGTGCACGCATCTGCGCCATCTGCAGATGCTGCAGCGGGCCGATCGAGCGGCCGAACCAGGTATCGTTGCTGATCGTCAGCAACAGGTCGCTCTGGGCCGACAGGCCGGCGGCGAACTCCGGGTACACCACTTCATAACAGATGAACGGCGCAATCTGATAACCCTTGGCCTGGAGCATGGGCTGGTCGGAAGGGCCGCGGGCGAAGTCCGACATCGGCAAATCGAAGAAGGCGATCAGCCCGCGCAGCATGTCCTGCAGCGGCACGTACTCACCGAACGGCACCAGCTTCTGCTTGAGGTAGGTGCCTTCACCTTCGCCGACCACGGTGATGCCATTGAAGTAGCGCTTCTCGTGGCGCACTTCCTCGCGAATCGGTACCCCGGTGATCAGTGCGGTATTACGCTCGGCGGCGAACTTGCCCATCATGCCCAGGTAGCCTTCGACCGACTCCTTGAGTACCGGTACGGCCGTTTCCGGCCACACCAGCAGGTCGACGCGTTTGGAACTCAAACTCATGTCGCGGTACAGCGCCAGTTGCGCGTTGAGCTGCTCGGGGTCCCACTTCATGCTTTGCTCGACGTTGCCCTGGATGGCGGCCACGCTCAGGGGCGGGCCGGAGGGCGAGGTCCAGGCATGATGCTTGAGCGCCAGGCCGATGGCCCACGGTGCGACGAGCAGCACCAGGCCGACCGCGATAAAGCTGTTGCGCCGGCTCGCCAGCAGGCGCGGCAGGTTGCACAGCAGGGCGGCGGTCAACGCCAGCGCGAACGAAATCAGCCACATCCCGCCTAAGGGCGCGAGGCCGGTCAGCGGGCCGTCGAGTTGACTGTAGCCCGAATACAGCCACGGGAAACCGGTGAGGAACCAGCCGCGAAAAGCTTCCTGGCCGACCCACAATGCCGCGAACGTCAGCGCATCGGCCAATGGCGCTTCATTGCGGCGCAGCCAGCGCGCCCACAGCCAGGCGGGCAGGGCGAAGAACCAGGCGATGGCGGCGGTGAACAGCAGCATCAGGAACCCCGCCAGCAGCACCGAAGCGCCGCCGAAGTGGTGGATGCTGTAGTAGATCCAGCTGGTGCCGGCGCCAAACAGGCCGAAACCGAAACACCAGCCGCGGCCCAGGGCCTGGCGGGGTGTGAGTTCACGCAGGCCGATATAGAACAGACCGGCCGCCACCAGCGCCAGCGGCCAGATATCGAACGGCGCCAGCGCCAGGGTAGTGATGGCGCCGGCCACCACGGCCAGCAGGTTACCGGGCCAGCCGGGTGCGATCAGACGGCGCATTTCAGTCCTTAACCCTCAACGGGCGATAGGGGTCAAACGGATCAGGTGGATACGACGGCTGTCCGCGTTGAGGATGCGGAACCGATACGCGCCGATCTCGGTGGTTTCGTTACGCTTGGGCAGGTGCCCGAATGCACTCATCACCAGGCCGCCGACGGTGTCGAATTCATCGTCGGAAAACTCGCTGTCGAAGAACTCGTTGAAGTTCTCGATGGGCGTCAAGGCCTTGATCAGGAAGTCACCGCTGGGCAGTGGCTTGATGTAGCTGTCTTCTTCGACGTCGTGCTCGTCTTCGATGTCGCCGACGATCTGCTCCAGTACGTCTTCGATGGTCACCAGGCCAGCCACGCCGCCGTATTCGTCGATCACAATGGCCATGTGATTGTGGTTGGCGCGAAATTCACGCAGCAGCACGTTCAGGCGCTTGGATTCAGGCACGAAGGTGGCCGGGCGCAGCAGGTCCTTGATGTTGAAGTTGTCGCCGTTCTCCTTGAGGATCAGCGGCAACAGGTCCTTGGCCAGCAGGACGCCCATGACGTCGTCATGGCTTTCGCCGATCACCGGGTAGCGCGAGTGCGCCGAGTCGATCACGGCCGGGAGGAATTCCCGTGGGGTCTGGGTCGCCTTGATGCTGATCATCTGCGAGCGCGGCACCATGATGTCGCGTACTTGCAGGTCAGCCACCTGGATGGCGCCTTCGACAATGGCCAGCGCTTCGCTGTCCAGCAACTTGTTCTGGTGGGCCTCGCGCAGCAGCTCCAGCAGCTCCTGGCGGTTTTTCGGCTCGTGGGCAAAAGCCTGGGTCAGTTTACCCAGCCATGACTTTTGCCCGTTGCTCGATCGGTCTTCGCTCATAGCGATTACTCTAAATCCTTTGATATGACAGTTGAGTGTTGATCAGTTTTCGTCGTCTGCGTAGGGGTCGCGATGCCCCAATTCAGCAAGCAACGTTCGTTCCAGTGCTTCCATTTCCTCGGCTTCGTCATCGTCTATATGGTCGTAACCCAAGAGATGCAAGCAGCCGTGGATGACTAGATGGGCCCAGTGGGCCTCAAGTTCCTTGCCTTGTTCGCGCGCTTCGCGTTCCACCACTTCGACGCAGATCACCAGATCGCCCAGCAGCGGGATATCCAGTAATTCGTCGGGTACGTCGGCGGGGAAGGACAGCACGTTGGTCGCGTAGTCTTTCTGGCGCCAGGTGTGGTTCAGCTCGCGGCCTTCGGGCTCATCCACCAGACGAATGGTCAGTTCCGAGTCGGCAGTGCGCTGGCGCAGGGCCAGGGCGCACCATTGACGAAACTGTGCTTCGCCGGGGGCGGGCGCTTCGGTGGCCCGCTGCAGGTCAAGCTCAAGCATCGCGGCGCGTGTCCTGGGCCGGTGCGTCGTCCTTGTGGTCGAAACGCTCATAGGCTTCTACGATGCGCTGCACCAGCGGATGACGGACCACGTCCTTGGGCATGAAGTGCGTGAAGCTGATACCCGGTACGTCCTTGAGCACCTCGATCACCTGCGCCAGCCCGGACTTGGTGCCTTTAGGCAGGTCGACCTGGGTGACGTCACCGGTAATCACGGCCGTGGAGCCGAAACCGATACGGGTGAGGAACATCTTCATTTGCTCGACCGTGGTGTTCTGGCTTTCGTCGAGGATGATGAAGCTGTTGTTCAAGGTGCGACCGCGCATGTAGGCCAGCGGGGCGATTTCGATCACCTGGCGCTCGATCAGCTTGGCGACGTATTCAAAGCCGAGCATCTCGTACAGCGCGTCGTAGAGCGGGCGCAGGTACGGGTCGATCTTCTGGGCCAGGTCGCCGGGCAGGAAGCCGAGTTTTTCACCCGCTTCGACCGCCGGGCGCACCAGCAGGATGCGGCGAACCTGTTCGCGCTCCAGGGCATCCACCGCACAGGCCACGGCCAGGTAGGTCTTGCCGGTACCGGCCGGGCCGATGCCGAAGTTGATGTCGTTGCCGAGGATTTCCTTGACGTACTTCTGCTGATTCAAGCCGCGCGGGCGAATCATGCCTTTTTTGGTACGCAGGGCCACGCTGGCTTCGGCCACAGGATTGTTGGCCAGGTCTTCCACGGCGGATTCCTGCAGGTACAGGTGCACCGTTTCCGGCGACAGCTCACTGCCCTTGGTTTCGCGGTAGAGGCGCCGCAGCAGGTTTTCCGCAGACGTGGTGTGTTGGGGTTCACCAATAAGCTCGAACTGATTGCCGCGGTTGCGGATCTCGATGCTCAGGCGTTGTTCGATCAGGCGCAGGTGCTCGTCGAACTGTCCGCACAGGTTGGCGAAACGGCGAGCCTCAAACGGCTCGAGGAGAAAACGATGGGGTTCTACTGTAGGTGCGTTCAAGGTCGCTTTTAGCCGCCCTTTGGCTGTTGAGGTGAAACAGAGAATAACGCCAGTGGCGCGGGTACGAAAGCACTTACGTCATCGGAATGTTGCATGGATCCAATGTGGGAGGGGGCTTGCCCCCGATGGCGGAGTGTCAGCCGACACATTTGGTACTCAGGCACCCCAATCGGGGGCAAGCCCCCTCCCACATTAGTTCTGCACTTGCCTTGGCAGCCGGGGGCGTCAGTTGATCAACGAACCGCGCAGCGAGTGCGGTTGCGCCGCATCGATGTGTACGTCGGCAAACTGGCCGATCAGGGTCGGGTTGTCGCAGCGGAAGTTGACGATGCGGTTGTTCTCGGTACGGCCCTGCAATTCGCCCGGGTCCTTCTTCGAGTAGTCGGTCACCAGGATGCGCTGGATCGAACCGACCATTTGTCGGCTGATCTCGAAACCCTGCTGATTCAGGCGATGTTGCAGCGCATTCAAGCGTTCTTTTTTCAACGCTTCCGGGGTTTCGTCCGGCAGGTCGGCCGCTGGGGTGCCCGGGCGCTGGCTGTAGACGAACGAGTAGGAGAAGTCGAAACCGACGTCCTCGATCAGCTTCATGGTCTGCTCGAAGTCTTTCTCGGTTTCGCCGGGGAAACCGACGATGAAGTCCGAGCTGATGCAGATGCCCGGCACTGCGGCGCGCAATTTACGCAGCTTGGATTTGTACTCCAGGGCCGTGTGGTTGCGCTTCATGGCCGACAGGATGCGGTCCGAGCCCGACTGCACCGGCAGGTGCAGGTGTTTGACCAGCTCCGGCACGTCGGCGTGGGCCTGGATCAGGCTGTCGGAAAATTCCAGCGGGTGCGACGTGGTGTAGCGGATGCGCTCGATGCCATCGACGGCGGCGACTACGCGGATCAACTCCGCCAGGTCAGCCAGGCGCCCATCGTCGGTCTGGCCCCGGTAACCGTTGACGTTCTGGCCCAGCAGGGTGACTTCACGCACGCCGTTTTCGGCCAAGTGGATGATTTCCGACAGCACATCGTCAAACGGCCGGCTGACTTCTTCGCCACGGGTGTAGGGCACTACACAGAAGGTGCAGTACTTGCTGCAGCCTTCCATCACCGACACATAGGCACTTGGCCCGTCGATGCGCGGCTCGGGCAAATGGTCGAATTTTTCGATTTCAGGGAACGACACGTCCACTTGCGGCAACTTGGTGATGCGCGCGGCGTCGATCATTTCCGGCAGGCGGTGCAGGGTCTGCGGGCCGAAGACCACGTCGACATAGGGCGCGCGGTCGCGGATCGCGGCGCCTTCCTGGCTGGCCACGCAACCGCCGACGGCGATCACCATGTCCGGGTTGGCCAGCTTCAATTCGCGCCAGCGGCCCAGCTGCGAGTACACACGGTCCTGGGCCCGCTCGCGGATCGAGCAGGTATTGAGCAGGATCACGTCGGCATCTTCGGCGCGGGCGGTGACTTCCAGGGCCTGGTGTTCGCCCAGCAGATCGACCATGCGCGAGCTGTCGTACTCGTTCATCTGGCAACCGTGGGTTTCGATGTAAAGCTTCTTGGCCATGGGGATCGTCAACTGGTGGTAAATAACCGCGCATTATAGGGGGCATGCCCATTGGTTCCTAGCGCTGTGCATCGGGTGCCATGCTATAGTTCGCGCCCTCTTTTATATCCGCGATGTGTTGCTCGCCCGCCATGACCAAACGTGAAGCTCCAATCTACAAGGTGATTTTCCTCAACCAGGGCCAGGTGTTCGAAATGTACGCCAAGCAGATCTATCAAAGTGATCTGTGGGGCTTCCTGGAGGTGGAAGAGTTCGTCTTTGGCGAGCGTACCCAATTGGTCGTCGACCCGGGCGAAGAAAAGCTCAAGGCCCAGTTCGAAGGCGTGGTGCGCAGCTTTGTGCCGATGCATTCGATCGTGCGCATCGATGAAGTCGAGCGCCTGGGTACGCCGAAGATCAGCGAGGCGCGGGGCGTGAGCAATGTCATGCCGTTCCCGATGCCGATGCCGGAGAAGTGACCCTCAATTAATTTGTAGGGCGTTTCCGAAATTGCCCTCTTGTGGATAGACATTTTGTTTGAAAGATAGCAAATTTTGTTTATTCGGAGAGGGCGCCATGAATCTATTAATAATAAGAAAACCTTTAAATAAACCTCGAAGTTTCCCCGTTTCAATTCCCTTGAATCACGCCATTCAATAGCCCCGAGTTTTATCACGCCGTCATTAACGAACCTTACTGTTCGGGAGTAGCCCTGTGCGCGATCCTCGCTATGACATTCTGTTTGAGCCGGTACAAATAGGCCCGGTTCGCACCCGTAATCGCTTTTACCAAGTTCCCCACTGCAATGGCATGGGCCATGTGCACCCGTCGGCCATGGCTCGCATGCGCGGGATTAAGGCCGAGGGCGGCTGGGGGGTGGTGTGCACTGAAGAGTGTGAAATCAGCCCGCTGAGCGAGTTCTCGCCTTATATCGAGGCGCGGTTATGGGATGAACGCGACATCCCGGCCCTGGCGAAAATGTGTGAGGCAGTGCACCAGCACGGTTCGTTGGCCGGCGTCGAGCTGGCGTTCAACGGTTACTCCGCGCCTAACCGCTACAGCCGCGAAATTCCCTGGGCGCCGTCCAATACGCCAGTGCGCAGTTATGACCCGGTGCAGGCCCGGGCCATGAGTCGTGCCGATATCCAGCAGTTGCGCGCCTTGCATCGGGCGGCGGCCCTGCGCGCGCGGGAGGCCGGCTTTGACATCATTTATGTGTATGCCGGGCACGACCTGAGCGTCCCGTTCCATTTCCTCACGCCGCGTAACAACCGGCGCACGGATGAGTACGGCGGAGTGCTGGAAAATCGCGTGCGACTGCTGCGCGAACTGATTGAGGACACCCGCGATGCAGTGGGCGACCGCTGTGCCGTGGCGGTCCGCCTGGCGGTGGATGAGCAGATGGCCGGCGGCCTCAGTCGCGAGGGCGAAGGCGCCGAGGTGTTCTCGATGTTGGCGGACCTGCCGGACCTGTGGGACATCAATGTCGCCGACTGGTCGAACGACAGCGTGACGGCGCGCTTTGCCGGCGAAGGCTATCAGGAGGCTTTCCTGGTGGGGCTCAAGGCGCTGACCCGCAAGCCGGTGGTCGGCGTTGGGCGCTTTACTTCGCCGGACACCATGGTGTCCCTGGTACGCCGTGGCGTGCTCGACCTGATCGGCGCCGCGCGCCCTTCGATTGCCGATCCGTTCCTGCCGAAGAAGATTGAAACAGGGCGCGCCGAGGAAATTCGCGAATGTATCGGCTGCAATGTGTGCGTCAGCGGCGACCACACCAGTA
>NZ_CVTX01000152.1:9220-36587 GCF_900005715.1 Pseudomonas sp. 34 E 7 | reverse complement strand
TGGCCGGTTTCTACCGTTCGTGAAGGACAACAATCGGCAAACCTGTTACCCAGAGTTAAACCCCCGGTATCTGGTACACAACCGAATCATATTTCTCCGTCATTCGCCTCTCAATGACGACTCCCCTCAAAGCTTCGGCAATACGTCGACTCGCACGGTTCTGCGTCGCAACAGGGTAGATGAAGTGCTTTGCCGCCACCCGCTTGCTAGCCCACTGAACAACCGCCCGCACCGCTTCACCACCAAAGCCCAGCCCGTGTTTATCTTCACGGATCCAGATACCTAACTCCGGTGTTTCACTGCCGGTATGGTGCAGCCCGACCAAGCCGGTAAAACGGGCACTCACCAGTTCCCTGACCGTGAACACGATGTCGCTGCCATCCGCTATCGCAGGCAGCCACTGCTCCCAGACTTGCGCGTACTCTTCTAGCGAGGCAGGCGGCTCCCAGGACATGTAGCGAGTCAGAGACGGTGTGAGACAAGGGAAAGACTCAGCAGCGTCCTGCTCGCAGAAGGGCTCAATACTAAGGCGTTGCGAGAGAATGCGGATTGGGTGGGTGTCGACTGGCATTGCAATTTCCTTCCTGGGGTCCATTACTCCATTTATGCCGTGAACATACCATGCGGGTCGCTTCATCAGTGTCAGGCTCTCTATACTGAGCCCCCAGGATGGTAGTTGGAGCACACCCTATGCCCGTCACACCCAATCAAAATTCCCCCATCACTTTGGTCCCCGCTCAACAGAGCGACTTGGATAATCTGGTAGCTATTCGAATTGAGGCCATGCGCGAAAGTCTGGAGCGTGTTGGGCGGTTTGATCCGGTCCGTGCGCGGGAGCGGTTTCTTGGCGGTTTTGAAGCTCGCTGCACACGTTACATCGAGGTATCTGGAGAGAGGGTGGGTTTCGTAGTGGTCAAACATCACCACAATGAACTCTTGCTAGACCACTTGTATGTAAGGACGAGCGCGCAAGGATCAGGGGTGGGGTCTGCTGTTCTCACGCAGATTTTCAAAGAGGCGGATGCAGCTGCGCTTCCTATTAAAGTGGGTGCTCTCAAGGAAAGCGCTTCCAATCGCTTTTATACCCGCCATGGCTTCCAGTTCATCGAAAGCAGTGAATTCGACAATTATTATGTTCGTCAGAATGTTCCGGCGATTGGCCCAGCCTGCTAGCTGGATATGATGCACCTCGACGTACGCAAGCTCTGCCTTTTCAACAGGCTCGTTTTCAGCTTGGCCAGCCGGGTTCAAGCGCTATAACGCGACCAGGCACCGGCCACCGTCCAACAGAATCAGTTCACAGTCCTGGCCCGCCTTTGGGGTGAAGCGGAAGGTTTGCTGGCAGGGTCAGCAGCAGTGATAAGGACTCTCGCTGCGCAGTTCCTCGCCACTATGGTGATAGCCGGCAGCGGCAACCAGGACCACTGCGCAAGCTATTGAAATTGAAGGGTTGCAGGCTGGATATGTGTTAGTTCCTGCAGGTTGTGAATTCGTTATTCATCCGATGTGTCAAAAACGCAACCCTTGGCTTAAAGAATTCTGGTCACCTGCCGTTATAGAGGTTGAGTCTTGCTGTCTTTTCTATACAAGACGACGCGCAAGGACAAGCGTCATAGTGATTCTCAAATTAAAGGGATATTTATGAGATTCGCTAAACTGTTCGGGGCAGCAACTCTATTCGCCTCTATGATTGCATCTGCCCAGGCAGGCATAATCGTCACCGTCAAGGTAAAGAACTCTACGACCGGTCCAGCCGCCTACACTTTCGATTACTTTTCAGGGAGTGTAGTCCCCTCCCCAAGTACGATTCTGCCGTCTGCAACGACCACATTTGCCCTGACCAGTGTGGCGGATACGGTTTATGGAGTATCACCATGGATATGTCGATTAAATCGTATCAAGCAAGTACACAGGCAAAAGTGTCTACACAAGAGAAGCCGCCTTCGTCCAACCCTGTAAATTTACCTTCAGGGGATGCCACCCCCAAGACGACGGAAACCATCACAATCTCCGATTCTGCACGGGCACTTTACGCATTAAGTAACGCTGATGACAAACAAGCCTCTATGTCCAATAGGGATTTAAAAGGACAATATGCAAAAGCTCAGAGCGATGTGTACAATTTCGGGCAGCGGATTGCTGGCGGGAATCTTAATAATGAGGATCTACTTCCTAAAACAGACGACCCTGCCCGTTTGGGGTTAGGTCAGCAGTCACTGGATTACGCAATTGGGCTTTCTAAGCGCCCCCCCGAAAAACTTCCAAACCCATTTGAAGGTATGGCCCGAAACGGGCTAAGCAATATTGTTTATGATGATTCAGGAGCCTATACGGATGCAGAACGATATGCCGCTTATGGGGAGCTTAGTAAGCAAGATGAAACCTATTTTTCCAAGTTGTACGCCAATATAACAAACGGCGGTGACAACAGTGAAATCTTCAAAGGCATCATGGACTATTTCGATGATCTTCCAGCGGTCGAGAAAGCGGCATACCCTGATGGCTTTAGGGACAGTATAAAAAGTCTTTACCAAGAGCAGTTAGGACAATCGGGGCCGCTCGCCCTGCTCAGGCAATCGACTGAAAATAACTCTGATAAATTCTCCCCGAGCTTCTTTAACAAGGAACAATCACCGGACCAGATGTTACAAGCGGTCTTGGAAAAAGCGATTGCTCTTTCGACGGTCTGACCAGTTCAAAGCAACCAATGTGTCACTGCACGGATCAATGACGAAGGTTTTTTACACACTCTGGGCCGATTCATGCCTTTCGTGAGAAGCAGAAATCGTCCCAAAGCGAACTGCTCCAAAGCCCTTCAGTCAGCCAGGAGCCGCCCGTTACTGTAATGAGTGCGGGCGTACTGAACTAAAAAACATCCATCGCTCTACAGAGCCCTGCCTTCTCAACAGTCTCGTTTTCAGGTTTCCCCGCGGGATTCAAGCGTTGCAACGCGACCAGGCACTGGCCGCTCTCCAACAGGATCAGCTCATAGTCCTCACCCACCTGCGGGGTGAAACGAAAGCTTTGCCGGCAACTATAGGAATAGCCGCCGGAGGCGTAGCCTTCACTCTGGAAGTTCATCGCGAAAGGTTTGCCCGCCGGCACTTTCAACTCGGTACGCGCCAGCGCTTGCCCTTCCACTCGGCGGTTGCTCTCGGGCATGCCCAGGCTGCGACCATTATTTTGATCGGCAAAGCCGGATTCGGACACGGCCATCACCCCGGCGCCGGGAACGCGCCAGTCGATGCAGTCGCGGCCCGGCACGCCACGCGCCATGCCATTGGTGATGATACGCAAGCGCGCGGTATCACCTGAGGCGGGTTCAACATAGGCCGTGGAGTAAGCACGGATGTTGGAAATATTGCCGCAGCCGCTCATGGCTAAGGCCAGGCCTGCGATCAGAAACGTTCTCATGAAAATCCCTTTTTTATGGTTCAACGGCAGTGATATGGACTTTCACTGCGCAGTTCTTCGCCGGCCCTGGCGTCACGAATGATCACCGTAGCCCCCGGCCTTACCGACATATACCAACTATCCGCTAAGCGCTACAGCCAGGGATATCGTCACCCCCCATGCCGCTCCACCAAAAAATCCACAAACGCCCTCACCCGCGCCGGCATCGCCGTGCCGCCCACAAACACCGCATGAATCGGCTCCACATCCCCCGGGTTATAAGCCTCCAGCAACGGTACCAGGTCGCCGCGTTCAAGATCCTGCGCCACGCTGAACGTCCCTACCCGCGCAATTCCCGCCCCCAGCTTCGCCAATTGCGCCAAGGCCTCGCCGCTGTTCCCTTCAATCGTTCCCGCCACCTTCAGCGAAAACTCCCGCCCGTCCATGCGAAACGGCCAGTCGGGAGCCGCCCGACGGAAGTTGAAGCGCAGGCAGTTGTGCTCAAGTAGATCATGCGGTGTCACCGGGGTGCCGTGCCGGGCCAGGTAGTCCGGGGAAGCGACGATGACTTGGCCGGTTGAGCCGATGTGCCGGGCGGTCAAGGGGCTGTCGGGGAGTGGGCCGAAGCGGATGGCCACGTCTGCCTGGCCGCTGAGGATGTCCACCACTTCATCGCCGAGCATCAGGTCGACCACGATGGCGGGATAGCGGGAGCTGAAGGCGGCGATCAGTGGGACGATGGTCATGCGGCCATGGGCCAGTGCTGCGCTGACTCGCAGGCGGCCGCGTGGGGTGCCCTGGTCGGTGATGGCGTCTTCGACTTCGGCCATGTCCGCGAGGATGCGCCGGGCGCCGCGCAGGTAGGCTTCGCCTTCGGCGGTGAAGGTGATGGCGCGGGTGGTGCGCAGCAGTAGCCGGGTGCCGATGCGCTGTTCGGTGCGGGTGATGATGCGGCTGATGGACGAAGGCGTCAGCCCCAGGGCGCGCGCCGCGCCGGACAGGCTGCCGTGTTCGGCGACCAGGGTGAACACTTCCATCTCGCCTGAGCGACCGCCCACGTCCATTTTTGCCTCCTGCGCAAAGGTGTAGTTCCCAATCGAGGGCTACTGCTTGAAAAGCCTGGATTGTAGCATTCGACACACAGATGAGGAGTCACCCATGCGTATCAATCCACCCCTTGTAGCGTTGTCCGTCGGTGCCTTTGGCATTGGGGTCACAGAGTTTGCACCCATGGGCATGTTGCCCGGTATTGCCGCCGATCTTGGCGTTTCCATTCCCGCCGCCGGGCTGTTGGTGAGTGCCTACGCCATGGGCGTGTTGATTGGCGCGCCGATCATGACGCTGGCGACGGCCAGGGTGCCACGCCGCTATCTGCTGATCGGGCTGATGGCGATTTTCACCCTGGGTAATTTGCTGTCGGCGCTGGCGACCAATTACCAGACCTTGATGATCGCGAGGCTAGTGACGTCGTTGAACCACGGGGCGTTCTTCGGCATTGGCGCGATCGTGGCGGCGAGTGTGGTAGCGCCGGAAAAACGCGCGGGTGCGGTCGCGGCGATGTTTCTGGGGCTGACCCTGGCCACCATCGGGGGCGTGCCGCTGGCGACCTGGTTTGGTGAGAACTTTGGCTGGCGCACGGCATTCTGGGGCATCAGCGGGCTGGGTGCGGTGGTGATGGCGGCGCTATGGTGGGCATTGCCGAATGCGCCCGCGCCGAAAGGCGGCAGCCTGATGGCGGAGATTCGTGTGCTGGGTCGCGGGCCGGTGCTGGCCGCATTGGCGCTGACGGTGGTGGGCTCCAGTGCAATGTTTACGGTATTCACTTACATCGCGCCGATTTTGCGGGATGTCACCCACGCATCGACTAACTTCGTCACTGGCATGCTCGTGCTGTTCGGTATCGGGCTGACCCTGGGCAACGTGTGGGGCGGCAAGTCTGCGGACCGCTCGGTGGACCGCACGCTCATCACATCGCTGGTGGTGCTGATCGCCGTGCTGCTGGCTTTCTCGGTGCTGATGCAATGGCCGCTGCCTGCCGCACTGTCGATCCTGCTGTGGGGCGCCGCCAGCTTTGCCCTGGTGCCGCCGTTGCAGATGCGCGTGATGGAAGCGGCTAAAGCTGCACCCAACCTGGCCTCGGCGATGAACATCGGTGCCTTCAATTTCGGCAACGCGATTGGCGCGGCAGTGGGCGGCGCGGTGATCAACGCCGGGCTCGGCTATCCGGCCATTTCCCTGGCCGGTGCGTTGATGGCAGGGCTGGGTTTGCTGATGGTGCTGGGGTTGGGCTGGCGTTCGCGGCGTAAGGGTTCAGGCACTTGCGCAGGCGTCCATTTGCCGACGATAGTGGATGAGCGCGTTTAACCGAAGAGAGTAGCCCATGACCCGCGACCCACTCGCCAGCTTCTACAAACGCTATATCGATTGTCTGAATCGCCAGGATTGGCAGCACCTGGGTGATTTTGTCCACTCCGATGTCACCTACAACGCAAGCCCGGTCGGCCTGGAGGGGTACCGGGCGATGCTGGAGCGGGACTTCCGGGAAATTCCCGACCTGGTGTTCCGCATTCAGTTGCTGGTTGCCGACCCGCCGACGGTCGCCAGTCGGCTGAACTTTCGGGTCAGCCCCAGGGGTGAATTTTTCGGGCTGCCGATCAATGGCAAGACGGTGGTGTTCGACGAGAACGTGTTCTATGAATGCGTCGACGGGAAATTCGCTCGCGTCTGGTCGGTGATTGACAAGGCCGCGATCGCCGAGCAGTTGTGACGGGAACAGGCGCCGACAAGGCGGGACCATGGTCTAGACTTCACACTCCTATCAAGTCGGGAGTCTGCAATGAACAACAAAAATACCGTCTGCCTCTGGTACAACGGCGATGCGTTGGAGGCGGCAAACTTCTACGCCCAATCGTTTCCGAATAGCGAGGTGAAGGCGGTGCACCTTGCACCCGGCGACTACCCAGCCGGCAAACAAGGCGATGTACTGACGGTGGATTTCACGGTTCTGGGGACCCCCTGCGTAGGCCTCAATGGCGGCCCGATGTTCAAGCACAGTGAAGCGTTTTCCTTTCAGGTGTCGACGGATGACCAGGAGGAAACTGACCGGTTGTGGCATGCCATCATCGACAACGGTGGGCAGGCAAGCGCCTGCGGTTGGTGCAAGGACAAGTGGGGGTTGTCGTGGCAGATCTCGCCGCGGGTGCTGGTTGATGCGGTCACCAGTAAAGACCCGGGCGTCGCCAGGCGTGCGTTCGAGGCGATGATGACCATGACCAGAATTGACATTGCCGCCATCGAAGCGGCCATTGCCAGGCGCTGATTTTTGTGGGAGCGCACGAGCTTTAGCGAGGTCGCGATTGCGGTGGGTCAGGAACATAGATGCCAGCGGTGCCGCCGCCATCGCGGCATCGCCAAGGCTCGGGCGCTCCCACAGTTGATCTGCATCGCAATCGCGATTTTGCGCTGCCCCATCGCCCATGCGCCAAAAAAAGTCATGCATCGGACCGCCCGGTTGCGGGCCTGGCGATAGCGGCCTATGTTTCAAGCCATGCTGTGATTTGCTGTGCCCCGCCCTGTGCCCATCCCGCAACCCAGGTGACGACATGCCTACCCTCTCCCGCCCCGCCGTACTTGAACTGATTGGTAACACGCCGCTGGTCAAGGTCAGCCGCTTCGACACCGGCCCCTGTACGCTGTTTCTCAAGCTTGAATCGCAAAACCCCGGTGGTTCCATCAAGGACCGTATCGGCCTGGCCATGATCGACGCCGCCGAGCGCGACGGCCGCCTGCTCCCTGGCGGCACCATTATCGAAGCCACCGCCGGCAACACCGGCCTGGGCCTGGCGCTGGTCGGTCGGGCCAAGGGCTATCGGGTGGTGCTGGTGGTGCCGGACAAAATGTCCACGGAAAAAGTGCTGCACCTCAAGGCCATGGGCGCCGAGGTGCATATCACCCGCTCCGACGTGGGCAAGGGCCATCCCGAGTATTACCAGGACGTGGCCGCGCGCCTGGCCAAGGATATTCCGGGCTCGTTCTTTGCCGACCAGTTCAACAACCCCGCCAACCCGCTGGCCCATGAAACCAGCACCGCACCGGAGATCTGGGCGCAGACCCAGCATGATGTCGATGCGATTGTGGTGGGCGTCGGCTCGGCCGGCACCCTCACCGGCCTGACCCGCTTTTTCAAGCGCGTGCAGCCCGAACTGGCCATGGTGCTCGCCGACCCGGTGGGTTCGGTGATGGCCGAGTACAGCCGCAGCTGTCGGCTTGAAACTCCTGGTTCCTGGGCCGTGGAAGGCATCGGTGAGGATTTCATTCCGTCGATTGCCGACCTGTCCAGCGTGCGCCACGCCTACTCCATCAGCGATGAAGAAAGCTTCGACCATGCCCGCCAACTGCTCAAGGCCGAAGGCATTCTTGGCGGCTCTTCCACCGGTACCCTGCTCGCCGCCGCGCTGCGCTATTGCCGCGAGCAAACCGAGCCCAAGCGCGTGGTGACGTTCGTGTGCGACACCGGCACGCGCTACCTGTCCAAGGTCTACAACGACCAATGGATGAACGACGCCGGGCTGTTGCAGTACAAGCACTACGGCGACCTGCGCGACCTGATCGCCCGCCGTTTCGAAGATGGCCGGGTGATCAGCGTCAGCCCCGACGACACCCTGCTCACCGCCTTCCAGCGCATGCGCCTGGCGGATGTCTCGCAACTGCCGGTATTGATCGACGGCAAGCAACTGGCGGGCGTTATCGATGAATCCGACCTGCTGCTGGGCCTGCATCAGGACGCCACGCACTTTTCCATGAGCGTGGCCAGCGCCATGACCCGCACCCCGCACACCCTGGCCCCCGGCGCCAGCCTGGCCGAACTGCAGGCGGAACTGGATCGCGGCCTGGTCGCAATCATTGCCGACGCCTCGGGCTTCCATGGCCTGATCACCCGCGTCGACCTGCTCAACCATTTACGGAGATCCCTTGCATGAGCCAGTCCGATAAAAGCGCGTTTGCCACCCGTGTGATCCATGCCGGACAGTCCCCCGACCCGACCACGGGCGCGCTGATGCCGCCGATCTATGCCAACTCCACCTACCTGCAAGACAGCCCTGGCGTGCACAAAGGCTTTGACTACGGGCGCTCCCACAACCCCACGCGCTTTGCGCTGGAGCGTTGCGTGGCCGACCTTGAAGGCGGCACTCAGGCCTTCGCGTTTGCCTCCGGGCTGGCGACGATTTCCACGGTGCTGGAGTTGCTTGATGCCGGTGCGCATATCGTCTCCGGCAATGACCTGTATGGCGGCACCTTCCGCCTGTTCGACAAGGTGCGCCAGCGCAGTGCCGGGCACCGGTTCAGCTACGTAGACTTGAGTGACGTGTCGGCCTTCGAAGCGGCGCTGCAAGACGACACGCGCATGGTCTGGGTCGAAACGCCGAGCAACCCGCTGCTCAGCCTCACCGACCTCAGCGCCATTGCCCGCGTGTGCCGTGCGCGCGGCATTCTGTGTGTGGCCGACAACACCTTCGCCAGCCCGTGGATCCAGCGCCCACTAGAGCTGGGGTGCGATATAGTCGTGCACTCCACCACCAAGTACCTGAACGGCCACTCGGATGTGATCGGCGGCATCGCCGTTGTTGGCGACAACCCGGAATTGGCCGAACGCCTGGGCTTTCTGCAAAATTCGGTGGGCGCCATCGCCGGGCCCTTCGATGCATTCCTGACCCTGCGCGGCGTGAAAACCCTGGCCCTGCGCATGGAGCGCCATTGCAGCAACGCGCTGGAACTGGCGACCTGGCTGGAACAGCAGCCGCAGGTGGCGCGGGTGTACTACCCAGGCCTTGAATCCCACCCGCAGCACGAGTTGGCCAAACGGCAGATGCGCGGGTTTGGCGGGATGATTTCGGTGGACCTGAACAGCGACCTGGCGGGCGCCACACGCTTTCTGGAAAACGTAAAAATCTTCGCCCTGGCCGAGAGCCTGGGTGGCGTGGAAAGCCTGATCGAACACCCGGCGATCATGACCCACGCGAGCATCCCGGCGGCAACGCGGGCGCAGTTGGGGATTGGGGATGGGTTGGTGCGCTTGTCGGTGGGGGTTGAAGATGTAGAGGATTTGCGCGCAGATCTGGCCCAGGCCCTGGCACACATCTAACCTCAAACACCAATCAAACTGTGGGAGGGGGCTTGCCCCCGATGGCGGTGTATCAGCCAGCTTATTGGCCACTGACCCACCGCTATCGGGGGCAAGCCCCCTCCCACACTGGTTGTGCTAATCGGCCCGAGGTTAGGCGGCGCGGGCAGATCTGGCCCCAGGCCCTGGTACACATCTAAAGTCAGAAATCGATCAAATGTGGGAGGGGGCTTGCCCCCGATGACGGTGTATCAGCCAGCTTATTGGCAACTGACCCACCGCTATCGGGGGCAAGCCCCCTCCCACATTGGTTGTGCTAATCAGGCCTGGGTGATGTTGGCCCGCGCGCTGTGCAGCTTCTTGTAGCTGTC
Organism: Pseudomonas sp. 34 E 7; assembly: GCF_900005715.1. Taxonomy (NCBI): domain Bacteria; kingdom Pseudomonadati; phylum Pseudomonadota; class Gammaproteobacteria; order Pseudomonadales; family Pseudomonadaceae; genus Pseudomonas; species Pseudomonas sp. 34 E 7. The sequence goes on along the minus strand of NZ_CVTX01000152.1, from coordinate 26,702 downwards.
GATCAGGCGCAAATGCCGGTCCAGCCCTTCCAGCTTCGTGCTGGTCGGTGTCAGCCCGTAGAAGCGCACACTGCCCTCGACCGAGCCGATCACTGCGTCCATGCGCTCATTGCCGAACATGCGCCGGAAGTTGGCTTCGTAGTCGGCCAGCTCCAGGTCGTCGTCCAGTTCCATTTCCAGCACCGCATTCATCGCCTGGTAGAACAGCCCACGCTCGACGGTGTTGTCGTTGTACTGCAGGAACATTTCCACGCATTCCTTGGCCTCTTCATACTGCTTCAAGGCCAGGAAGATCAGCAGTTTCAGTTCCAGAATGGTCAGTTGCCCCCACGCGGTGTTGTCGTCGAACTCGATGCCGATCAGGGTGGTGATATCGGTGTAGTCGTCCAGCTCGCTTTCGATCAGGCGCTCGACCAAGGCCTGCAACGCGCCCTCATCAAGGCGGTGCAGGTTGAGGATGTCTTCGCGGAAGAACAGCGCCTTGTTGGTGTTGTCCCAGATCAGGTCGTCCACCGGGTAGATTTCCGAATAGTCCGGCACCAGGATGCGGCAGGCCGTGGCGCCCAAGTGTTGGTAAACCGCCATGTACGACTCTTTGCCCATGCCTTCCAGGATGCCGAACAGCGTCGCGGCTTCCTGGACATTGGAGTCTTCGCCGTGGCCGGAGAAGTCCCACTCGACGAATTCGTAGTCCGACCGGGCGCTGAAGAAGCGCCACGACACCACACCGCTGGAGTCGATAAAGTGCTCGACGAAGTTGTTCGGCTCGGTGACCGCCTGGCCTTCGAAGGTCGGCTGCGGCAAGTCGTTCAGGCCTTCGAAGCTGCGGCCTTGCAGCAGTTCGGTGAGGCTGCGCTCGAGCGCCACTTCAAAGCTTGGGTGCGCGCCGAACGAGGCGAATACACCGCCGGTGCGCGGGTTCATCAGGGTCACGCACATCACCGGGAATTCACCGCCCAGGGACGCATCCTTGACCAGCACCGGGAAGCCCTGGGCCTCCAGGCCCTCGATACCGGCGAGGATGCCAGGGTATTTGGCCAACACGTCGGCGGGTACGTCCGGCAGGGCAAATTCGCCTTCGATGATTTCGCGCTTCACCGCCCGCTCGAAAATCTCCGACAGGCACTGCACCTGGGCTTCGGCCAAGGTGTTGCCGGCGCTCATGCCGTTGCTCAGGTAGAGGTTTTCGATCAGGTTGGAGGGGAAATACACCACCTCGCCATCGGACTGACGCACAAACGGCAGCGAGACAATGCCCCGCGCTTCGTTACCCGAGTTGGTGTCGAACAGGTGCGAACCGCGCAGCTCGCCTTCGCGGTCGTAGACCTTGCGGCAGTAGGCGTCGAGGATCTCACTCGGCAGCTCGTCGTTCGGACCCGGCTGGAACCAGCGCTCATCCGGGTAATGCACGAACGGTGCATTGGCCAGCTCTTCGCCCCAGAACTGATCGTTGTAGAAGAAGTTGCAGTTGAGCCGCTCGATAAACTCGCCCAGTGCCGACGCCAGCGCGCCCTCCTTCGTCGCGCCCTTGCCGTTGGTAAAACACATCGGCGAGTGGGCATCGCGCACATGCAGCGACCAGACGTTGGGCACGATGTTGCGCCACGAGGCGATCTCGATCTTCATGCCCAGGCCCGCCAGGATCGCCGACATATTGGCGATGGTCTGCTCCAGCGGCAGGTCCTTGCCTGCGATGTAGGTGCCCGCCTCCGACGTCGAGTTGGGCATCAACAGCGCCTGGGCGTCGGCGTCGAGGTTGTCCACTTGCTCGATCACAAACTCAGGCCCGGCCTGCACTACTTTTTTCACGGTGCAACGGTCGATGGAACGCAGGATGCCTTGACGGTCCTTGTCGGAAATGTCCGCCGGCAGCTCGACCTGGATCTTGAAGATCTGGTTGTAGCGGTTTTCCGGGTCGACGATGTTGTTCTGCGACAGGCGAATATTGTCCGTGGGGATATTGCGCGTGGCGCAGTACAGCTTCACGAAGTACGCCGCGCACAACGCCGACGAAGCCAGGAAGTAATCGAATGGCCCCGGCGCCGAACCGTCGCCCTTGTAGCGAATCGGCTGGTCGGCAATCACCGTGAAATCATCGAACTTGGCTTCAAGCCGAAGGTTGTCGAGAAAGTTGACCTTAATTTCCATGCGGGCACACCAGAATAACGGGCTAAACAAAATGGCCGCCATTATGAAGATTTTCGCCGGGAAGTCGCAGGGTTTTGCGCGTGGGCTGCTGATCGGTAGCGCTATGCCAACAGCCTGCGGCCGCTGGCATAGCGTTGCGCGAGACTAGGGCTGGCTTGAGCTCAGGCGTTGCGCCAGGCTCTTGCGGTTGATCGCCAGCTCGCTGCTGACGTCCGGCCCGTGGTAGACCATGGACGTTTCATGGTGCACAAAATCGCCCGAGCGTGCAGCGCTCAGCCAGTTGAATGAACCGACACACAGCAGTTCCTCATCGGCCATTACCAGCTTGCTGTGTACCTTGTTGACCACGTGCACCTGCACGGCATGGTTTTTCAGCGCTGCGATTGCATCCTGAAAGTAAGCGGCCTTGGCCGGCTTGCCTTCGGTGTTGAAGCGCAGGTCAGTGTAGACCGTCACCGGCACGCCTCGCTGCACGGTGTCGCCCATCGCGTCCAAGGCACCGCTTTCGCGCATCCCGCGCAACTTGACCCACGGCGTGACAATCTGCACCTGCTGACGCGCAGTTTCCAGGGTTCGCAACAGGAACCGATCATGCTCGGCAAACTCATGCAGGTGGCTCAAGCCGGTGCGCACCGTGAGCAAATCCGCCCGGGGTTGGAAGTCGAACGTGAGCTCATTTTCCGGGCTGTTCAGCAGGTACTGCGCCAGACGTCCACGGGGTTTGCTGACGGGTATCTGGCTGAACAGGTCCATGTCGCCGAACACCAGGAAACTGTCTTTGGCGCGGGAAACGGCCACGTTCAACATGCTGTCGCGGCGGTCGATAAAAGGACCGTCGGCATGCTTGGAGTACACAGCGGAAAAAATCACCACTGGCCGTTCGGCGCCCTGGAAGGAGTGCACGGTGCCCACTGTGAGTTCGCCGTCGCCTTTGCCGGTACGAATACCCAGCGCGCTGCACGCGTCAGTAATGGCCTGGGTCTGGGCACCAAATGGGGTAATCACCCCGAGGATTTCCCAGAGTTCCTTGCCGTAGCGCTCAGTGAGTGGCTGTTCATGGGCCTTGATCCAGGCGGCGATGGTCTGGGCTTCCAGCAGGTTATGGCGGCTGCCGCCCTGCTTTTGCTGACAGATCCCGTCGATATGCAGGTACCCCAGCCCCGGCAGCCCGCCGTCGGGTTTGGCGCCGCGCCGTGGTTGCAGCTTGCCCTTGTAGCAGAGCGCGTTGCAGTAATCGATGATCGAGTCATAACACCGGCGGTGTTCGTACAGGTAAAGGCCGCGCGCCAGGTCGCGGTCGTAGTGATAGCGGCTGGTGGACTGTGCAATCGCCATGACGCTGCCACTGGCGGCGCTGCGTCCACTGTCACAAAAGGCCTCGTACTCATCGTCCACGCGGCTGCGCGACAGCAGGCCGGTGGCGAGCAGATTGCCGATATCCACCGCCGGCGGCACCGACCAGATGGGCTCGATCTGCTGCGTGTCGCCAATCACCAGCGCTTGCCGCGCGAGGGCGAACGACGGCGCCGCCACCTCGGGCAGCACCTGGCCGGCTTCGTCTACGATCAGCAGGTCGATGAAATTCAGCGCGTAATCGTCGACATAACCATTGCCGTCATGGCGCTTGCACGACAGCTCTGCGGGCAGCCGGTAGAACGTCGCGACGACGCAAGGCGTGAGCTTCATCCAGCGGCGCCAGTTTTTTTCCAACGTCTTGCGCCCGGTTTTGTTGCGGCTCTTGAGAATCAGCGGCAGCTCGTCGATGACTTCCAACAGCCACCGCCCTTCCCAGTAATGCGTGGTCAGCAGGAAGGTCTCGAAGCGCAACGAGGTGTCCGCCCAGCGATCGCAGTCTTCCAGGGTCACCTGGGCGGCGGGCTTGCCGGCCGCCTGGGGTAACCGGCCAATCACCGCCTGCCAGTTCAACAGTTCACGCTGTTCGCCGCGCAGCAGTTGCTCCACACGCTCACGCTGGGTTTCGAGGGTTTTCAGGCTTTGTGCGTGATGCGCCACGGCGGCCGTCAACCGGCGCTCGATGTCATGCACATCGGTGGCCTCCTGCAGCTGTGCGTCAGCCTCATCGATGTGCAGTTTGGCCAGGCGCAGGCGCTTGGCGGCAATCGGGCCGAACCAACCGAACAGCGTATACACCAGCGACTCATGGGCCAGGTAATGCCTGAAATCTTTCAGACGTGCCTTGGCATTGGTCAGCCGCTCCGAATGTGCCCGCAGTTGAGCGTCAAGACCCGCAATCGCCGCCTGTGGATCATCGCCAAGCACGGCCTTGAGGGCGTCGCGCGCCACCCGCAATCTGGCCCATCCCTGCTCGATATCACTCAGTTGCTGCAGGCGCAGGCGAATCCTGGCCTGAAGCGCGTCTACGGTGTTTTTGAGCGTGGGCTGTGACTGTCCCGGAAAAGCGATGGCGGCGCGCGCCAGATAAGCCTGCTGCGCTTTATCGACGTAGGCCTGCGTCTCCAGCGCCAGGTAAAAGCTCTTGGTCTGGTAGGTGCGGGCCATCTCCGCTTCCGCCGAGGCCGTCGGAAAGTAGGCGCCAAAGCTGCTGATATCGGGAAGCCAGCGCCCTGCAAAGGGGCCAGTGCCTTCGGAGAAGTCCTTACCGAACGCCTTGATGATGTTGGTGACCGCCTGGTTGTTCGTCGAACTGGCGACAATCACCGGCGGCTCGCCGCCCTCGGCGGCGGCCCTGGCCCAGAGCGACGCGACCACGGACAACAGCAGCGTGGTCTTGCCGGTGCCCGGCGGCCCGTTGACCGCGAGGATATCCCCGGTGTTACCCACCAGCAGGTGCGCGAGACTGTCGCGTTGGGCCGGCGCCAGCGCGTATTCGTCACCGGCATGCCCGCCTCGTCCGGCGAACAGGCCATTGGCCGGCAGGCAGGGTTCATCGGGCGTGGATTCGCGTTGTGCAAAGCGCTCGAACAAAGGCGCCTCGGGTTTGGCGAGGCGCAGGTGATCGTATAGCGCAACGATATTGCGACTGAAACCGTCCGCCTTCTGCTCCTTGAACACGTAGCAATAGCTGGCCGGATCGAAACCGTCGTCCGCGCCATTCCAGGCGTTGCACACCGTTTGGAACATCGTCTTGCAGTAGCGCAGGTAGGTGAGCCATTTGTCGCGATATTCGTCCGGCTGCACCTCTGTGCCGGGGGCCGGCACTTCGAATCGGGGTGCGTCTTGCGCGGTTAAAAACCTGTCCAGGTCAGGTTGAGCGCCGATGGTGAAATTGTCGCGGTCCAACGGTTCCAGGATGTCGCGGGGTACCAGCGTGGGACCGGTCGGATAGATCAGCCCGTCGCGGGTGACCGACACTCGACAAATGATCGGTGTGATAAAGGCCGGCAGCCCTCTGCGCGCCATGCGGTGTTCCTGGCGCGAGGCATACACAAACGGGCGCAGCGTGATATCCACGTGGAGCCGTTGCGCCGGTTCGTCGGCGAACAGGAGTTCCACCTGCTCAGCCGGCAGACAACCGGCGGCCAGGGCGGCCAAAGGTATGACCGCGTAGGTTTTGACATGGCTGGGGGACAAGGCACCGTTGCCGTTTTCCGCGTCGGCCAACGAGTTTCGCCAGTAGTTGGCAAGCTTCAGAGAGTAGTCGTTCATCGTCCTGATTCGGTGCAGACCGTGACTCACTGTTACGGTCGGTGGTTGGGGAGGTCAAACCCGAGGGTAGCGGTTCCGTGTGCGGATGGGCAATCACCTGTGTCCTACGACGCTTGCCTGGTATCAGGCGTGTCCGCCGTTTCAGTTCTGCAGATCGCCCTCCTGCACCATCGCTCGCCAGACCTTGACGCTGGCGCGCTCGTTCATCGTCGCGTGCCAGGCATGCAGCGCTTCACATTCCGCAGGCACGGCCAGCTTGACCAACGCCGCGAAGATCAGGCCGCCCAGCAGGGCAATGTCGGCCATCGAAAACGCCTCGCCCGCCACGAACGGCCGGGTCTTGAGGATGGCGTCGAAGTGGCGCATGCCCCTTACCGCCTTGTCACGCATACGCTCGCCCCATTCCGCGTTCTGGTACAGCTCAACCTCAGGCCCCAGCCCCGGTGTGGCGTGGTGAAAGTAGACGCTGACCGCATCCATCACTTCAATTTCCGCACGCCGCGTCATCATATGGATGAGGCCTTGCTCCTTGGGCGTGCTGCCGGTGAGCAGCGGGTGGCCGTCCAGCATGTCGAGGTATTGGGTGATGGCTGTGCACTCAGCGATCAGCGTGCCGTCCTGCAACGCCAGTACCGGCAGGGTTCCGGAGTAGTTCAAGGCCAGAAAAGCCGGCTGCTTGTGCTTGCCTTCCCACAGATTAATAGAGACGAATTCGGTGTGTGCGAGCAGCCCTTTTTCGGCCAGGGCGATTCGAACACGCGCCGGATAAGGCCCGTTATACCAATCGTAGATTTTAAGCACGGGGTCTTGGGCGCTCGTGGACTGTGTTTGCTGAAAAGTCATGGTTTATCTGCCTACCTGTCAAGTGGTAGGCAAAGATTGCGAGCTTTATCCGTCGCTGTCAACCACTACCTGTCAGTTGGCAGGTGAAATATTTTGCGCGTAGAATCGACCCCCTGTCGCCAACCCACGAGGACTCAATACGTGAGCGAGAACGCCCGGGAAGCCATTCTGGAAGCCGCCAAAATCGCCGCGCAGCATTTCGGCTACAGCGGCATCAACTTTCGCAGCATCGGCGAAACGGTGGGGATCAAGAACGCCAGTATCTATTACCACTTCCCCAGCAAAGCCGAGCTTGGCGCGGCGGTAGCCAAACGCTATTGGGAAGACACCGCCGGCGTGCTCGAAGCCATCCACCGCGAAACCCCTGACCCGCGCGACAGCCTGCGGCGCTACCCAGGCATTTTTCGAACCTCACTCGAAAACGGCAACCGGCTGTGCCTGTCCAGCTTTATGGCGGCCGAGTACCAGGACTTGCCCGAGCCGGTCAAAAAAGAAATCGTCGCGTTCGCCGATATCAACGTAGCGTGGCTCGCCGCACGCCTCATTGAGCTGGAACTGGGCGACACAGAAACCTGCCAGCGCCGCGCCCGAGCGATCTACACGGCTGTCGCCGGCGCGCAATTGATTGCGCGCACGCGTGCGGATATCGGTTTGTTTGATGAACTGGTCGAGAGCTATCAGGAGGCGGGGTTGCTGCCGGTGTGACGGACTGAGGCCCAAGCACATTACGCCTAAATCACTGTTCGCCGCCCCGCCCTGGCTGCTATGTTTCGCGTTTCGTACGTGAAAGCACAGACCATGGAACCGTTAGCGACGAACGCTGCGTTGGTGATCATCGACATGCAAAAAGGCATGGGCAATCCCACGCAGGGTCGACGCAACAATCCAGACGCTGAACGGCATATACAACAGCTGCTCAACGCATGGCGACAGGCGCAACGCCCGATTATTCATGTGCGGCATATTTCCCGCTCCCCAGGCTCGGTTTTCTGGCCAGGACAGCCTGGCTGTGAATTCCAGGACGCGTTGCACCCGTTGGCCAATGAACAGGTCATGGAAAAAAACGTCCCGGATGCCTTCATCGCCACGGGCTTGGAACGCTGGCTGCACACGCGCTCGATCAAGCAGTTGGTAATCGCCGGGGTCATCACCAACAACTCAGTGGAGTCCACGGCACGCTCGGCTGGCAACTTGGGCTTTGACGTTATCGTCGTCGCGGATGCCTGTTTCACCTTCGATCAGACTGATTTGTCGGGACGGATATGGCCGGCGGAAGACGTGCATGCATTGTCGTTGAGTAACCTGGCGATGGATTACGCCAGGGTGCTTGAGACCGAAGCACTATTGGCCTGAACGGTGTCAGTTTGAAAAACTGCAGTGGCGAGGGCGCTTCCTCGCGCTGGACGGCGCAGCCGACCCATTCCTGGTTTATTCCGACTGCGACGCCATCCACTCAACAAAAGCCTCAAGACGCTGCAAAAATGCCGCGCACTCGGCGCTCGGGTTTCTGGCTTCAAAGAGAAAATACGCGATTTGCGCGACTCTGGTGGGATAACGCTGGGTGAACATCGCCACATGTTCCTCCAGCGTTTGCGGCCACATCAGTGCGTCGGGTGAACGCAGCGTATGCGTGGAGCGGATCAACTTGCGTGCGGCTTCGCGCTGCAAGTGCAGGCGCTGCGGTGGGTTCGCGGCCTGCAGGATAGACGCGCGATAGCGGGACAACACCTGCGCAAAATCACCGTTGAGCGCCAGGGCGATGTCTCGGCTTGGCCGGAATGGCTCGAACCGCAATCCGAGGTCATCGCCCCACACACATCGGCAATGGTGCTTGATCCAGAAGCCCCAGCGATTGTGGTTTTCCGGCGCCAATACCTGCGCGCGATGGCCGATGTCGAAATCGATTTTGCTGACACAGGAATGCCGCCGTTCCAGTGCCAGCCGCGTCAGTTCGAGTTGTTCAAGCACCGCTGCCTGGGGTGGATCACGCAGGACCAGGGTGAGATCGAGGTCGGACGCTTCGGCATTGGCATCACCCCGGGCGACACTGCCGTACAGGTAGATACCCTCCAGGCCGAATGCGGGCTGTGAAAGCGTCGCCAACACATCCTTCAATAAAGGCTCGAACTCGGGCTGCACAGGGACGGCATCGACGGTGACAATGTGGCCCTCGACGTCAACACCGATAGGACATTCAGCGCTCACGGCCGATGCACCTCGATCAACAACCCCTCCTCCTCACCCGGCACGCAAAAGTGGCGGGTAATCAGGTCGAACTCGGCGTCGGTCGCGGCAAAGTCATGCTCGCCGCGGGCATTGCGTGCGCGCAGCCGCGCACGGCAGGCGGCGTCATCCAGTTCCAGGTAATGCAGGCAATGCGCTGCCTTGGCGGCCTGCGCCAGGCCGAGCAGCCATTCGCGATTGGCCAGGGTGTTGGCCGGAAAATCCAGCACCACGTTGACGCCGGACGCCAGCAGATCGATCACCAGCGGCCCCACCACACCGCGCATCTGCCGGGCACAGGTCAGGTAATCGGCAATCGCCTGGATCTGGCCGGGATACAGCGTCGCGAGCCAGTGGTCTTCGCTGAGCAGGACAGCGGCGTGATCGGTGGCAAGACGTCCGGCAAGGGTGGATTTGCCGGACGCGATCTTGCCGCAGAGCAGGTGCAGGGTAGCCATGGGACGGTTCCTTTTGTCAGGCCGTGAAGCATGCCATGGTTCACGCCGATTGGCTCTGCCAATACCCATGGAACGCCAGGGCCGCGACGTTCTTGTCCTTGGCTTCGAGCATGATGTCGAAGCGATCCAGAAACTGCAGCGCGTAGTCGTTGGTCCAGCGGTTCCACATTTGCGCGCTGTGACCGTAGAGGTCGCGCTTGGAAACCACCTTCAACAAGGCGGACATTTCCAGTTTGTGCTCGGCGTCAAACCCGAGGGCCTGCAGGCTTTCCTGGGGCTGGGAGTAATGCAGGGTCGGCCGCACGCCGCGCCAGCTGTCGATGACCCTGGCGACGCGGGGCGAGTGCGGGTCGATGTACTCGTCCTCGTTGATCCAGCAATGGTGAATATCCAGTACCACCGGCGCCAGGTCGGCGACTTGCAGGCAATGGTCCAGGCCGTAAGTCTTTTCATCGTTCTCGAAAGTGATGCAGTTGCGCGCCACGTCGGACAGGCGCGACCAGACTGCGCGGGTACCCGCCACGCCCAGCCGGCCGGCGATATGCACGTTGCATTTGAGGTCCTGGAAGCGGCGGCCGTAGCCCATCATGCGGATCATGTCGGCGTGGTATTCGAACTCGGCCAGGCTGTTTTCCACCACACCGGGGTTTTCCGAGCCCAGCACGCAGTACTGGCCGGGATGGAACGACAAACGGATATCCGAGGCCCGCGCCAGCTCGCCGATGGCGGCAAAGCCGTCCTGCAACTGGCGCGCGATGGCAGGGTCCTGATACACAGCCGCGACTTTCGGGTGGCTGTAGAACGGCAGCAGGTCACTGCTCAGGCGCAGCATGCGCAAGGTCGGCGGCAGTTCGGCGACGTAGGCCAGCAGACGCAATTGGGCGGCGAGATTGTGCGTGACCACCTCGACCAGTTTGTCGCGGGCCACCTGCGGTTCGACGCCGTCCATCCAGCGCAAGGTGGTGGTACGCGGGTTGAACGGGCCTTCGATTGCCTTCAGGGCGCTGGCGGACGGGAGTCGTTCGGGATGCCTGTATTGGCATGCAAAGCCGATGCGGGGGTGGGTCATGGGAGCGCCTGGTGATATGCCATCGGGAAGATTATAGAGGCTTAGGCGATGCAGGCCGCCAAGGGTTCATTCGGTCAATCCGGTTGAATCCTGCGTGCGCAGCGGGGTCACCTATTGCACGACAACATTGAAACGACGACGTTATGGAGGTGGTTATGAACCTTGCAATGACACTCTTCAGCCTGTTCGCCGGTTGGCTGGCGATTGTGATGTCGATGATGTGGGGCGTGCTGCGGGTGCTGCGCTGGCACCATGATTGACACCCCGGATGGCCGCTATTTCGTGCTCAAGGGCCGACTCTGGCGGCGCACCAACCCGGCGCTGGATGAACCCACACGCCAGCGCTGGGTGGATGCGTTGATGGATGCACGGCGTGCCGTCAAGGCGGCCAAGGCCTCTGGCGACACACAGCAGTTGAAGCAGGCCCGTGAGCAGGTACAGCGCGCGAAGGTCGCGCTCGGTGAGCGCGGGCCGGTGTGGTGGACGGATGGCAGCCCGGATTTCAATCGCTATAACGTGGTGAACACACCCTACGCCGACTGGTTCGATAAACATTCGGACACGAACCCTCAGTGAACTTTCTCAACTGCGACACGCTCCTCTTCTAAGCAAAGACGCTATGCAAAGAAGCTATGCAAAGACATCGCACACCTGCCCCCAGGCGTGCCGAACGATAAGGAGCTGCATCGCCCATGACCACCCTCCCCACCTATCGCTGCACACCAGGCCCGCTGCATGCGACATTGCTCGCCGGCAGCGTGCCGCTGTTCCTGGGCGCCCTGCTCAGTGACATTGCCTACGGCCAGACTTACCAAATTCAATGGGCCAACTTCGCCTCATGGCTGATCGCCGGTGCGTTGGTGTTCAGTGGATTTGCCCTGTTGTTCGCCCTGGTCAATCTGCTGCGCGCCGAACGCAAGGCGGGTCGTCCTGCCGCTTACTTCGTGTTGCTGCTGGCCGCGTGGCTGTTGGGACTGATCAACGCTTTCCAGCACGCCAAGGATGCCTACGCCATGATGCCGACCGGCCTGGTGCTGTCGGCAGTCGTCACCCTGCTGGCGATGCTGGCGACATGGATCGGCCTGACTAACCTGCGCTCGGGAGCTGCCCAATGAAAACCACCAGCACATTGACCCTGTTAAGCGCAGCGTTGTTGCTGACCGCCTGCGGTGGTGAAGGCGACAAGACCCAGGCCCACGGCCCCGATCCCAAGCTGCCGGCGCAACAAAGCAGCCTGCTGCCAAGCATGAAGATCGCCGAGCCGGTCGCCTGGGGCGATCAGAAGCCCAAGGTGCCAGAGGGTTACAGCATCACCGCCATCGCCACCGACCTGGCCATCCCGCGCCAGACCCTGGTCCTGCCCAACGGCGATATCCTCGTCGCCGAAGGCCGTGGCGGCAGCGCGGCCAAACTCAAGCCCAAGGACGTGATCGCCAGCCTGATCAAGGCCGAGGGCAATACCAAGGTCAAGAGCGGCAACCGCATCACCCTGTTGCGCGACGCTGACGGCGACGGCACCTACGAACTCAAGACAGTGTTCGCCGATAACCTCAATGCGCCCTACGGCCTGGCGTACGCCGATGGCAAACTGTACGTGGCCAACCAGGATGCGCTGGTGCGCTTCGACTACGCCGACGGCCAGACCAAGGCCAGCGGCGCTCCGACCAAAGTCACCGACCTGCCGGCGCAAATCAATCATCACTGGACCAAATCCCTGGCCGTGAGCGCGGACGGACGCCAGCTCTACGTCGGGATCGGCTCCAACAGCAACATCACCGAGCGCGGCATGGAAGTGGAAATCGACCGGGCGATGGTCTGGCAGATCGACGCCGCCACTGGTGCGCACAGGCCCTACGCAACCGGCCTGCGCAACCCCACGGCCCTGACTATCCAGCCCGGCTCGGGGCAGTTGTGGACCGTGGTCAACGAACGCGATGAATTGGGCCCGGACCTGGTGCCGGACTACCTCAGTTCGGTACGCGAAGGCGCTTTCTACGGCTGGCCCTACAGCTACTGGGGCCAGAATGTGGACCCGCGTGCGCAACCGCAGAACCCGGCCAAGGTCGCCTCGGCGATCAAACCGGATTACAGCCTGGGTTCCCACGTCGCCGCGCTCGGCGTGGATTTCTCCATCCCGGCCATGGGCGAAAAATTCGCCGACGGCGTATTCGTTGGCGAACACGGCAGTTGGAACCGCGACAATCCGGTGGGCTACAAAGTGATTTTCGTACCCTTCAGCAACGGCAAACCGGCCGGCGAGCCTGTCGACTTCGCCACCGGCTTTCGCGGTGACGACGGCAAAACCCGTGGGCGTCCGGTGGGCGTGACAGTCGATCCGAAAGGCGCGCTGATCATTGCCGATGATTTGGCCAACACGGTGTGGCGCGTTACGCGCAATCAATAACCGGGACTTTAAGGCTCTTTGTAGGAGCGAGCTTGCTCGCGAAGAACGTCGACGATAACGCGTATTTTCTGGATGAACGCGGTGCCTGTGAGTTTTTCGCGAGCAAGCTCGCTCCTACAGAGGACGGTGTACGCTTAACTGACTGACAGGGGCCATCGCGCACCCCTGTCAGCCGTCACTCTGCAACTGCGCCTCGAGCCAGGCCAGCAATGCCACCACCTCATCCCGATTACCTGCCCCTTGCTGCCTGTACACCGAAATAGCCTCTGGCAAAAACACGCTTTCGGCACAGGGCCTGACCAATGCCCCACTTTCAATCAACCTGCTTGCGGTACGACGCCAGCCCATGGCCATACCGTGCCCTTCCACGGCAGCCTGCAACATCAGCGGGTAGCTGTCGAACGTGACGCCGCGCGCATCACGGGCCAATGACTGACCGAACACCTTCAGCCACTCATCCCACTCCATCAGGTGCGGTGGTTCGCTGCTGTGGTGCAAAAACGTGCAGGTCGCCAATTCAGGCAGCGCCAGCGGTTGTTCCGGGCACAGGTAAGCGGGACTGCACACCGGGAAAACCTCGTCGCAGGCGGTAAACATCAGCGCATGGGCGCCACTGGCGCGCCGGGTACTTTGCAGGGCGACATCGAAAGGGTCATTGAACTGCGTGATCGGCCGCGTGCACGTCACCACCTGGATTTCAATCTGCGGATATTGCTGGTGGAATGTCGCCAGGCGCGGCATCAACCAATAAAACGCCTCGCACAACTGGCACAGCAGCACCACCCGATTGCGCTGCGGGGACGCCCTCAGGCTGGCCGCTCCCTCACTGATGCTTTGCAACGCAAGGCTGACCACCCGCCCCAACTCACGCCCCTCCCGAGTCAGGAACACCGCACGGTTGCGTCGATAAAACAGCTTCACCCCCAGATTATCTTCCAGCCCGCGTATCTGCCGGCTGACAGCGGCCTGGGTGATGTGCAACTCATCGGCCGCCCGGGAAAAACTCTCCAGGCGCGCTGCGGCTTCAAACGGCAACAGACTGGCAAGAGGCGGTAGGGTTTTTCCAAGTAGATTCATAATCTCAGGTTATGTATTCAGGACCGAGAACTCGTTTGTAGCACACCCGCGTGGCTGGGCACCATGGACCCCATCACTTCATGGACCCGCCTGATGCGCACTTCCCACACCTCTGTAGTCGCCGGCGTGATATTCGCCATCATCGCCACGCTCGGCTGGGCGCTGAATTTCATTGCGCCCTATGTCACGGGCGCGTACAGCGTCTACGACCTGATGAGCGTGCGCTTCCTGATGGCCGGCGGATTGGGCGTAGCCGGGGTAATCCTGTGCCGCGCGCAACTGCCTGCGCTGAGCCCCGGCCAATGCCTGCTCGCGGCAGTGCTGGGCGCATGGGGCTGCCTGGGTTATGGCGTATGCATCGCTGCCGGCGTGATACTCGGCGGCCCGGTGTTGACGCCGGCTTTTGTTGGAATGGTACCGGTGCTGCTGGCGCTGATCGGCAATGCCGGCCATAAGACCCTGCGCTGGCGCCTATTGGTGATGCCATTGAGCTGTATCACGCTGGGGCTGTTGCTGACCAATATCAGCAGCCTCCACAAGGCCTCGCTAAGCCCCCAATCCTGGCTGGCCGGGCTGTTTTTTTCCTTGGGCGCGGTAGCCTTATGGTTGGGCTTCAGCGTGATCAACCAGAAGCAGATGGCGCACCTGCCTGCCCACGTGACAGGCCTGTGGACCGCCCTGATGCTGACGGGCGCCGGTGCCGCAGCGCTGTTCATCCTCCCGTGGACATACGCGACAGGCCTGTTGCGGTTGCCAACCCTTGGCGCCGGCTGGAGCCAGGCATGGGCGCTGTATGCCTGGAGCCTGGTGATTGCCGTGATGTCCACCGTCGTCGGTGCCTGGGCCTGGAATGCGGCGACGCGGCGCCTGCCCATGGTACTCAGCGGCCAATTGATTGCCCTTGAGTCCTTGTTCGCCATGCTGCTCGGGCTCTGGTTTCATCAGCGTTGGCCGACCCCCATGGAAACCGCAGGGCTGGCCGCAGTGCTGGTCGGTGTCGTGATGTCAGTTCGGATCATTCTGGCCGATGCTACGTTTCAAGGCAGCGCTACAGATCAGTGATTTCCTTGTGGCGCGGCACCAGCGCCTTCATCACGCTCCACGCCACCAGGTACGCCAGGGCACAGATTGCGAACATGATCATGTAGCCGGTGTGGATGTCATTGACGGACTTGTAGTAGTCAAAGACCCAGCCGCCGATCTTGGTCATCACCACGCCGCCCAGGCCGCCGGCCATGCCGCCGATACCGACCACCGACGCGACGGTCTTCTGCGGGAACATGTCCGACACCGTGGTGAAAATATTGCACGACCACGCCTGGTGCGCCGAGGCCCCCACGCCGATCAGCAAGACCGGAACCCAGAAGCTGATGTAGCCCAGCGGTTGCGCCAGCAACACCACCAGCGGGAACAGCGCGATCACCAGCATGGCTTTCATGCGGCCGTCATACGGCGCATCGCCCCGCGCCATGAAATAGCTGGGAAACCAGCCGCCACCGATACTGCCGACCATGGTCATGCTGTACAGCACGGCCAGGGGCATCACGATATCGGCGCCCTTCATGCCGTACTGCGCCGACAGGAACGTGGGCAGCCAGAACAGGAAGAACCACCACACACCGTCGGTCATGAACTTGCCGAAGGCAAAGGCCCAGGTCTGACGATAGGTCAGCAACTTGAACCATGAGACTTTTTTTGCGGTTGCGCCCGCAGCGCCCGTAGGGGTTGGCGCCAAGGGTTGTGCGGTCTGATCACTGCGAATGTAGGCCAGTTCTGCGGCCGACAGCCGCTTTTGCTGCTCCGGTTTTTCGTACACGGCGGCCCAGACCGCCACCCATACAAAACCCAGCATGCCGATGATCATGAAGGCCGCTTCCCAACCCCACATCCCGGCGATCAAGGGCACACAGATCGGCGCCAGGATCGCGCCCACGTTGGCCCCCGAGTTGAAGATGCCGGTGGCAAAAGAGCGTTCTTTCTTGGGGAAGTACTCGGCCGTGGCCTTGATCGCGATGGGAAAGTTGCCCGCCTCACCTATCGCCAGCACCGCGCGTGACAGCATGAAACCGGCAATCGACACAGGAATCACCGCCAGGCCGATGGCCGTGCTAACAGCCGCAATGCCCTCGCCCATCTGCACCGAGAACGCATGCATGATCGCGCCGGTGGACCAGATAACGATCGCCACGATGTAAGCGGCCTTGGTGCCGATCCTATCGACAAAGCGCCCGGCGAACAGCATGGAAATCGCGTAGACAAACTGGAACACCGCCGCAATGTTGGCGTAATCGGTATTGCTCCAGCCAAATTGCGTCGACAACTGCGGCGCCAGCAGGCTGAGCACCTGACGGTCGAGGTAGTTGACGGTCGTGGCAAAAAACAGCATCGCGCAGATCGTCCAGCGATAGCTGCCGACCGCCTGGCCAACACGATGGGCACTGATGGGCTCGTTCAGATTCATGGCATCACTTTTTTATTTTTGTTAGGCAGGACATATGCAACGTCATATGTCGTCGTACAACCATGACTTTTATATCGGTACGCTCTGACAGTGTCAATCTCAAAGATTGCTGTCAGCCAGGCTCTACCGGGGCTGAAAGAACTTCAGGCAGTTACAGTTGTAGGATGACAAATGCGCATTACCAGACTAGGGGCTTGGCCGGGCACATCGTCCAGCAGACCGAATGGCTGCATGCCGATTTTTTTCAAAACCCGGATCGACGCCGTATGATCGGGTCTTACCAGTCCGAACACTTCTGGCACACCCAGTGTATCGAACGCCAGCGCCAGGGCATCGCGTCCGACCTCGGTGGCATAGCCCTGCCCCCAGGCTTGCACGGCGAATCGATAACCGAGGTTGATGCGCCGCACGGTCAGATAGTCGAGCGGTGCAATGCCGCCGAAACCGATGATCTGCTCGGGGCTCTCGCGCCGCGCAATCGCCCACCAGCCGTAGCCCTCGCAGGACCACTGCTCGATCCATCGGCCCAGCAGGCGCCGGGCGTCCTCGATACCGGCCATAGGGCCGGCAGGATTGAACAGGTTGGTCCGGGGATCGCCGAAGATGGCGAATAACTGTTCCAGGTCTTCTGGAACAGGTGCGCGGTAGACGAGGCGTGACGAGTTGTCTGGCATCAGATGGCTCCACTGGGGTAAAAACTAATGGCTCACAAACCCACCCAGCATAGGCATAGGCATAGGCATTTACACAACTCTGTAGCCCCCAACCGTAACTACGATGCGCAGCGAGCCGCTCTTGATCTTGACCTGCTTTTGATCTTGATCTCAGGCGCCCCGTTAAACCACGCTGGCCCACCGAGCCTAGGCGAGGTGCCGAGTGGTGGGGCATGAGCGTTTTGCTTACTTTTGCGCTTTTCAAAAGTGAGCCGCCGTCAGGGCGGAACCCTAAGTGGCCGTGACCGCAGAGAGGGATATGTACTCGGTCCAATCCAACATTCTGGTCGGCCCTGAGGCCGTCATCGGGGGCAAGCCCCCTCCCACATTTGCACCGGAATCGACACAAGATACCGGTCGGCTCTAAGGCCGCCGCGCTTTTGCTTTTGATCTCAGGCGCCCCGTTAAACCACGCTGGCCGAACGCAGGCTTGAATCCGTGGGTAACCCGGCAGGACGC
>NZ_CVTX01000152.1:0-9170 GCF_900005715.1 Pseudomonas sp. 34 E 7 | reverse complement strand
TTCAAAAGTGAGCCGCCGTCAGGGCGGAACCCTAAGTGGCCGTTACCGCAGAAACGGATATGTACTCGGTCTGATCCAACATCCTGGTCGGCCCTGAGGCCGCCATCGGGGGCAAGCCCCCTCCCACATTTGGACCGGGATCGATCCAAAATCCTGGTCGGCTCTGAGGCCGTCATCGGGGGCAAGCCCCCTCCCACATTTGGACCGGGATCGATCCAACATCCTGGTCGGCTCTGAGGCCGCCATCGGCAAGCCCCCTCCCACATTGACCGAAGCGTGTCATTCGGGTAGCAGCATAGGCCATCCCGAGATTGAATTACCCCTACTTATCTTGGTCGGCCGGACGGGTGTTCCCATCCCACCCCCCACCCAACGCCGCAATCAACTGCACACTCGCCACCAACCGCGACTGCAGCAAGTTCAGTACCGTGCGCTCATTACTCAGGGCCGTTGCCTGCACGGTAACCACGTCCAGATAGGCAATCAGCCCCGCCTTGTACTGGTTCTCGGTCAACCGCAACGACTCGCGAGCAGACTCCAGCGCCTCGTTGCTGACCACCGCTTCGTCGGCCAGCACCTTGAGCTGCACCATGTAATTTTCGACTTCGCGGAACCCATCCAGTACGGTCTGACGGTACTTGGCCACGGTTTCGTCATAGCTGGCCACGCTGCGGTCGACTTCCGCCGAGCGCTGGCCGCCGTCGAACAGCGTCATGGCCAGCTTCGGGCCCACCGACCAGAAACGGTTCGGCAGGCTGATCCAGTCTTCATAGGTGCTGCTGGAGTAGCCCCCCGCCAGGCTCAAGGTCAAGTCAGGATAATAGGCGGCCTTGGCCACACCAATATTGGCGTTGGCTGCAATCACCGAACGTTCGGCCGACGCGATATCCGGGCGGCGCTCCAACAGCTGCGACGGCAGGCCCACGGGAATCTGCGGCAACGCCGGGATGTCCTTGCTGACGGCCAGGCTGAAATTGGCCGGCGCTTCGCCGATCAATACCGCAATGGCGTTTTCCAGCTGGGCACGCTGCCAGATCAGGTCGATCAGGCTGGCCTGGGTGGTCTTGAGCTGGGTTCGCGCCTGGGCGATGGCGTCCTTGCCGGCGACACCGGCGCGGTACTGGTTTTCGGTCATCTGCTGCGAGCGCTGGTAGGTGTCCAGCGTGGCTTGCAACAAACGCGTCTGTTCATCCATGACGCGCAACTGCAGGTAGCTCTGCACCAGTTCCGACTGTTGGCTCAGGCGCATCGCCGCCAGGTCTGCCGTGCTGGCCTCGGCGCTGGCTTCGTTGGCCTCCAGGCCACGGCGCAATTTGCCCCAGACGTCGGCTTCCCAGCTCACGCCCAGTTGCGCATTGAGGGTGTCGCGAATACCGCTGCTGGAACTGCTCAGGCTGGCGCTGCTGCTGCCGGTGCCCTGGCTGGCGCGGGTTTTACCGACGCTCAGGTCGACGCTGGGGTAAAACGCCCCGCGAGCACTGCGCACCAGTGCCTGGGCCTGACGGAAACGCGCCTCGGCCTGGGCGACGGTCTGGTTGGAACTGTTGAGGCGCACCACCAGCTCGTTCAGTTGGCGGTCGCCGTACAGCTCCCACCAAGCGCCCCGGGCCAGGGAGTCGCTCGGGTTGGCCTGGCGCCAGCCCTGGGCTTGCTTGAATTGTGCCGGTTCGACCACGGGCGGACGCTGGTAATCGGGGCCGATGGCGCAGGCGCTGAGCAACAACGCCAACCCCACTGTAGGCGCGAGCTTGCTCGCGAAGGTCGTCAACGATAACGCGCCGAGCTTGGAAGAACGCGGTGTCTGCACGTTTTTCGCGAGCACGCTCGCTCCTACAGTGGGGTTCGCGTTGGTTGAATCATTCATAGCGCAGTGTCCAGGGCAGCATCGGTACGCACGCCGCGCCAGGCGTTGAAGCGGTGGCGCGCGCGGTCTAGATAGAGGTAAACCACCGGGGTGGTGTAAAGGGTCAGGATCTGGCTGAACACCAGGCCGCCAATGATGGTCAGGCCCAGGGGCTGGCGCATTTCCGCGCCATCGCCGGCGCCGAGCAGCAGCGGCAAGGCGCCAAGAATCGCCGCCAGCGTGGTCATCAGGATCGGTCGCAGGCGCAGCAGGCAGGCGCTGCGAATCGACTCCAGCGGGCTCATGCCGTCATGCCGCTCAAGCTGCAGTGCCAGGTCGATCATCAGGATCGCGTTTTTCTTCACCACCCCGATCAGCAGGAACAGCCCCAACAACGAGATCAGGCTGAACTCACCGCCCAGCAGGTAGATGGACAGCAACGCGCCGACGCCGGCCGAGGGCAAGGTCGACAGAATCGTCAGCGGGTGGATATAGCTTTCATACAGCACGCCCAGCACCAGGTACACCGCCACCAGCGCGCCGAGAATCATGAACGGCTGGCCCTTCTGGGTCGCGGCGAACGCATCGGCGGTGCCGGCCATCTTGGCGATCACGTCTTCCGGCAGGCCGACCTTGGCAATCGCGCGCTCGATGGCGGCAGTGCCCTGCTCCACCGTCACGCCTGGCGCCATGTCGAACGCGATGTTTTCCGAGGCGAACTGGCCTTCATGGCTGACGCGGTCATCGGCCAGGCTGTTTTCATAATGGGCAATGGTCGACAGCGGCACGCGCGCGCCATCGGCGGTAATCACCTGCACCTGGTTGAGGGTAATCGGGTCCTGGGCATATTTGGGATTGACCTCCATCACCACCTGATACTGGTTGAGGCTGTCGTAGATCGTGGAAATCTGCCGCTGACTGTAGGCGTTGTTGAGCACCGAGGTGACCATGGCCATGTCGATCCCCAGGCGCTTGGCCTGGTCGCGGTCGACAATCAGGGTGACCTGGGCCGCGCCGCGCCCTTCGCGGGCGTCGATGGCGGTCAGCTCCGGCAGCTCGCGCATGGCGGCCACGACTTTGGGGTACCACAGGCGCAACGCGGCCAGGTCACCGCTTTGCAGGATGTAGGAATACTGCGCGCTGGTCTGGTCGCGGCTGCCGCCGAATTGCAGGTCCTGGTCGGCCATCAGGAACAGACGCCCGCCGGGGACCAGCGGCACTTCCTTGCGCAGTCGCTCGATCACGGCCTGGGCCGAGATTTTGCGCTCGGCAATCGGTTTGAGGCGCACCAGCATCACCGCGTTGTTGGTGCCGCTGTTGCCGCCGATAAAGCCGGCCACGCTGAGCACCGCCGGGTCCTTGAGCACGGCCTGGCGGAAGATTTCCATTTTCGGCTGCATCACGTTGAATGACAGCCCGTCATCCCCGCGCACAAAACCAATCAACTGACCAGTGTCCTGCTGGGGCATGAAGGTCTTCGGCACCACCACGTACAGCGCGATGTTCACGCCCACGGTCAGCAACAGGCTGAGCAGGGTCAGGCGTCGATGGCGCAGCACCCAGTCCAGGCTGGTGGCATAGGCGGCGACCATGCGTTCGTTGATGCGGTGGCTCCAGCGCTGCAAGCCGGTCATCTGCCCTTTGACATGGGGCTTGAGCCAGCGTGCGCAGAGCATCGGGGTCAGGGTCAGCGACACGATCAGCGAAACGATGATTGCCGCCGACAAGGTGATGGAAAATTCACGGAACAGGTTGGTGACGATCCCGCCCATGAACAGGATGGAGAGAAACACCGCCAACAGCGACACGTTCATCGACAGCAAGGTAAAGCCGACTTCCTGGGCGCCCAGGTACGCGGCCTTCATCGGCGGCACGCCTTCGTCGATATGCCGGGAGATGTTCTCCAGCACCACGATGGCATCGTCCACCACCAGGCCGGTCGCCAGGATCAGCGCCATCAGCGAGAAGTTGTTCAGCGAAAACCCGTACAGGTACATCACCGCAAAGGTGCCCACCAGCGACACCGGCACCGCCAAGGTGGGGATCAACGAGGCGCGGAAGTTGCCCAGGAACAGGTACACCACCAGCACCACCAGGGCCACGGCGATCAGCAGGGTCATCTCGGCTTCGTGCAAGGTGGCGGTGATGACCGGCGAACGGTCCATGGCCAGGTTGAGCTTGACGCTGGACGGCAGCACCGCCTGCAACGCCGGCAACTGCGCCTTGATCTGGCGCACGGTTTCAATGATGTTGGCGCCGGACTGGCGGTTGATCACCAGCAGTACCGCCGAATCGTTGTTGAAAAACCCGCTGTTGTAGCGGTCCTCCACGCCGTCGCTGATCTTCGCCACATCACTCAGGCGCAACGCCGCGCCGTTCTGGTAGCGAATCAGCAACGGCTCGTAGTCCTTGGCTTTTTCCAACTGATCGTTGGCCTGGATCTGCCAGTTGCGTTCGCTGTCTTCCAGGGAACCCTTGGGCCGGCGCTGGTTGGCGTTGGCGATGGTATTGCGCACATCATCCAGGGCCACGCCGTACTGATCGAGGGCCTTGGGCTCCAGCTCGATGCGCACGGCCGGCAGGGAACTGCCGCCAATCTGCACTTCGCCCACGCCCGGCACCTGGGACAGGCTCTGGGACAGAATGGTCGAGGCCAGGTCGTACAGCTGGCCCTTCTGCAACACGTCGGATGTCAGCGACAGCACCATGATCGGCGCCTGGGACGGGTTGATCTTCTTGTAGGTGGGCATGCTGCGCATGCCGCTGGGCAGCAGGTTGCGCGACGCATTGATTGCCGCCTGCACTTCCCGCGCCGCGCCGTTGATATCGCGGTCGGAATCGAAGGCCAGGATCACCCGCGTGGAGCCCTGGCTCGATGAACTGCTCATGGTGGTGATGCCGGCAATCGCGCCGAACGAGCGCTCCAGCGGCGTGGCCACGGTAGACGCCATCACCTCGGGGCTGGCGCCCGGCAAGCTGGCCGACACCACGATCACCGGGAAGTCGATCTGCGGCAACGGCGACACCGGCAGCAAATTGAAGCTGACGCCACCGAGCAACATGATCGCCAGGCTCAGCAGCATGGTGGCTACCGGCCGGCGAATGAAAGGTCCGGACAGATTCATGGCTCAACCGGCTCCAGGCTTTGCGGCTCTTTACGCCAGCGCCGGCCAAGACGGTCGAAATACAGGTAAATCACCGGCGTGGTGAACAGCGTCAACACCTGGCTCACCAGCAACCCGCCGACCATCACCAGGCCCAGAGGCTGGCGCAATTCCGCACCGGAGCCACTGGCCAGCATCAACGGCACCGCACCGAACAAGGCCGCCAGGGTGGTCATCAGGATCGGCCGGAAGCGTAGCAGCGCCGCCTGGTAGATCGCGGTCTGCGGGTCCAGGCCCTGGTTGCGCTCGGCGTCGAGGGCGAAGTCGATCATCATGATCGCGTTCTTCTTGACGATACCGATCAACAGGATGATGCCGATGATCGCGATCATGCCCAGGTCATTGCCGCTGAGCAGCAAGGCCAGCAAGGCACCCACCGCCGCCGAGGGCAAGGTCGAAAGAATGGTGATCGGATGGATATAACTCTCGTAGAGCACGCCGAGCACGATGTACATGGTGACCACCGCCGCCAGGATCAGCAGCAAGGTGCTCGACAGCGAGGCCTCGAACGCCTGGGCCGCGCCCTGGAACTGGGTCTGCACGCCGACCGGCATGCCGATGTCCTTCTGGGTCTGGTTGATCAGCTCCACGCCTTTGCCCAGCGCGACCCCGGGGGCCAGGTTGAACGACATCATCACCGCCGGGAATTGGCCGATATGGGCAATCGCCAACTGCGCCTGGCGCTGCTCCACATGGGCCAGGCTCGACAGCCGCACCTGGCCGCCGTCGGTGGTCTTCACATGGATCTGGTTGAGCGCGGCCGGGCCGAGGGTTTCGCCGGACTGGGCCTGCAACACCACGCGGTACTGGCTGGCCTGGGTGTAGATGGTGGAAATCTGCCGCTGGCCGAAGGCGTCATAGAGCGCGTCAGTGATGGTCGAGACGCTGACGCCCAGGCGCGAGGCGGCATCGCGGTCGATTACCAGGTACACCTGCAGGCCCTTGTCCTGCAGGTCGCTGGCCACATCGGTGAGTTCCGGCAACTGGCCGAGGGCATGCACCAGCTTGTCGCTCCACAGCGCCAGCAACTCGGCGTCCGGTGAGGACATGCTGAATTGATACTGGGTACGGCTGACGCGGTCTTCGATGGTCAGGTCCTGCACCGGCTGCATGAACAGGCGGATACCCACCAGCTTGTCGATGGCCGGTTGCAGGCGAGCGATCACCTGCACCGCGCTCAAGTCGCGCACGCCATGGGCCTTGAGGTTAATCAGCAAGCGACCGCTGTTGAGGGTGGCGTTATCACCGTCCACACCAATGTAGGAGGACAGGCTTTCCACCGCCGGATCGGCCAGGATGATCTTTGCCAGTTCCTGCTGGCGCTGGCTCATCGCGGCAAACGAAATCGACTGCGGCGCTTCGGAAATGCCCTGGATCACCCCGGTATCCTGCACCGGAAAGAAGCCCTTGGGCACTACCAGGTACAGCACCACCGTAAGGCCCAGGGTGGCGATGGCCACCAGCAGGGTCAGCGGCTGGTGCCTGAGCACCCATTGCAGCTTGCGCCCGTAGGCATCGATCAACCAATCGATCCAGGCGCCGCTGGCTTTGTAAAAGCGGCCCTGCTCTTCTTCCTTCGGTTCACGCTTGAGCAAGCGTGCGCACATCATCGGCGTGAGCGTGAGGGACACCACCAGGGAAATCAGGATCGCCACCGCCAGGGTAATGGCAAACTCGCGAAACAGGCGCCCGACCACGTCGGCCATGAACAGCAGCGGGATCAATACGGCGATCAGCGACAGGGTCAGGGAAATCAGGGTGAAACCGATCTGCTTGGCGCCCTTGAGCGCGGCGGCCATGGGCGTCTCGCCTTCCTCGATATAACGGGATATGTTCTCCAGCATCACGATGGCGTCGTCCACCACAAAGCCGGTGGCAATGGTCAGGGCCATCAATGTCAGGTTGTTGACCGAGAACCCCGCCAGGTACATCACGCCAAAGGTGCCGACCAGCGACAGCGGTACGGCGATGGACGGAATGATCGTGGCGCTGACCCGGCGCAGGAACAGGAACGTCACCATCACCACCAGGGCGATGGCGATCAGCAATTCGTGCTGCACATCCTTGACCGACGCGCGGATGGTCTGGGTGCGATCGGTGAGCACCGTCACGTCCAGGCCCGCCGGCAGGTTGTCGGTGATGCTCGGCAGCAGGGCCTTGATACGGTCCACCACCTCGATCACGTTGGCGCCCGGCTGGCGCTGGATATTGAGCAGCACGGCCTGGTTTTCGTTGGCCCAGGCGGCCAGGCGCTCGTTTTCGGCGCCGTCGACGATCTGCGCCACGTCCTTGAGGCGCAAGGGCGCGCCGTTGTTGTAGGCCAGGATCAGTTCGGCATATTGCTCTGGGGATACCAACTGGTCGTTGGCATCGAGCATCGACACCCGCGTGGGCCCGTCGAAGTTGCCCTTGGGCTGGTTGACGTTGGACGCGGCGATCAGGGTGCGCACATCCGACAGGTTCAAGCCATTGGCCGCCAGGGCCTCGGGGTTGACCTTGATGCGCACCGCCTGGCGCTGGCCGCCGGCGATGCTGACCATGCCGACGCCGCTGATCTGCGCGATCTTCTGCGCCATGCGCGTGTCGACCAGGTCATTGAGCTTGGGCAGCAGCATGGTCTTGGAGGTGATCGCCAGGGTCAGCACCGGGGTGTCCGCCGGGTTGACCTTGTTGTACACCGGCGGCGCCGGCAAGTCCTTGGGCAACAGGTTGGTGGCGGCGTTGATCGCGGCCTGCACCTGCTGCTCGGCGACATCCATATTGATGTCGAGGTTGAAGCGCAGGGTCAGTACCGACGCCCCGCCCGAACTGGTGGAGGCCATCTGGGTCAGGCCGGGCATCTGCCCGAACTGGCGCTCCAGCGGCGCAGTGACCGCGCTGGTCATCACGTCGGGGCTGGCACCGGGGTACAGCGTCATCACCCGAATGGTCGGGTAATCCACCTGGGGCAAGGCCGAAACCGGTAGCAAGCGGTAAGCGATCAGGCCGGCCAGCACGATGGCGAGCATGCTCAGCGTGGTGGCGACCGGCCGCAGGATAAACAGGCGCGACAGGTTCATGCGCCGACCTTTTGCGCCTTGCCGGCGTCAGTACCGGTCTCCCCTTTCGCCGCAGGCTTGCCTTGCAGGTGTTCGGTCGGCGTGGTCGGCACTTCGTTGCT
This sequence comes from Pseudomonas sp. 34 E 7, assembly GCF_900005715.1. Classification (NCBI taxonomy): domain Bacteria; kingdom Pseudomonadati; phylum Pseudomonadota; class Gammaproteobacteria; order Pseudomonadales; family Pseudomonadaceae; genus Pseudomonas; species Pseudomonas sp. 34 E 7. The sequence goes on along the minus strand of NZ_CVTX01000152.1, from coordinate 1,003 downwards.
GTCGTTGACCACTTCGATTTCGCTGCCGTCCTTGAGACGGTCGGTGCCTTCCATGACCACCCGATCACCCGCCGCCAGACCTTGCTTGATCACGGTGTTGTCGCCATCGGTATCACCCACCACCAGCGGCTGGACCTTGACCTTGTTGTCGCCATCGAGCTTGTAGACAAAGGTGCCGCTGTTACCGAACTGGATCGCGGCGGACGGTGCCAGCACCACGTTGTGCAAGGTGTCGGCCAGCAAGTGCACATTGACGAACTGGTTGGGAAACAGCGCCTGATCCTTGTTATCGAAACGCGCCTTGAATTTCAGGGTGCCGGTGGTCACGTCGATCTGGTTGTCCAGGCTCTGCAGCACGCCCACCGCCTGCTTTTTCGTGTCGCCACGGTCCCAGGCTTCCACCGGCAGCTTGTTGCCGGCGTGATAACGGGTGAGGACGGTGTCCAGGGTGTTTTCCGGCAGGGTGAAGGCCACGCTGATCGGTTGGGTCTGGGTGATCACCGCGAGGGCTGTGGTGTCGTTGGCGGCGACCAGGTTGCCGACGTCGAGCTGACGCAAACCGACGCGACCGGCAATCGGCGCACGGATCTTGGTGAATTCAAGATTGAGCCTGGCATCGTCGACCGCGCCCTGGTTGGTCTTGACCGTGCCCTGGTATTGCAGGACCAGCGCTTCGGCGGTGTCCAGGGTCTGCTTGGCGATACTGTCCTGGGCGTACAGGCCGCGATAGCGTTGCACATCGACCTGGGCGTTTTTCAACTGCGCCTGGTTCTGCAGCAACGTGCCCTGGGCCTGGAGCAAGGCGTTCTGGTAGCTGCGCGGGTCGATCTCGGCGAGCAAATCGCCGGCCTTGACCATTTGCCCCTCTTCAAAGGCAATCTTCACCAGCTCACCGCCCACCCGGCTGCGCACGTTGATGGTGTTGAGCGCGGTCACCGTGCCCAGGGCCTTGTAGTACACCGGGAACTCCCCCAATACCGCCGGCGCCACGCGCACCGGCACC
>NZ_CVTX01000162.1:4324-7252 GCF_900005715.1 Pseudomonas sp. 34 E 7 | reverse complement strand
CCCGGCCGGCGTGGTTGCCGTCATTTTCATTTGACTAGCCATTCATTCCACCGTGTCGCAATGGCCGGACCGTTCTTGGCCCAGTAGGCGAAATCGAGGGTGATCTGGTCCTTGGCGTAGGCGGTCGGCAGATTGGGCGCCAGGACCGAATCCAGGCGCTGCACGCTGTCGATGTTCACCGGCGCGTAGGCGGTCAGGTTGGAGAAATCCGCCTGGCCCTTAGCACTGCTGGCATTGGCCAGGAACTTCATCGCGGCCGCTTTGTTTTTCGAGCCTTTAGGCACCACGAGAATGTCGGCCATCACCAGGTTCTGCTTCCAGCTCACGCCCACCGGTGCGCCATCTTCCTGCAAGGCGTGAATGCGACCGTTCCAGAACTGGCCCATGCTGACTTCGCCGGAGGCCAGCAACTGTTGCGACTGCGCGCCGCCGCCCCACCAGACGATGTCTTTCTTGATCGTGTCGAGTTTCTTGAAGGCGCGGTCCAGGTCCAGGGGGTAGAGCGTGTCGGCGGGCACGCCGTCGGCCAGCAGCGCCAGTTCGAGCACGCCCGGGCTCGGCCATTTGTAGAGGGCGCGTTTGCCGGGGTAGGTCTTGGTGTCGAACAAGGCGCTCCAGTCCTGCGGTTTGCCGGCGCCGAGCTTGCCTTCGTTGTAGCCGAGCACGAAGGAGAAGAAGAACGAACCGACGCCATGGTCGGAGACGAAGCGCGGGTCGATCTTGTCGCGCTGGATCACCGAGAAGTCGAGGGGCTCGAGCAGGCCTTCGGCGGCGGCGCGCAGGGCGAAGTCGGCTTCGACATCCACCACGTCCCACTGCACATTGCCGCTTTCGACCATGGCCTTGAGTTTGCCGTAGTCGGTGGGGCCGTCCTGGACGACCGTGATGCCGCTGGCCTTGCTGAAAGGATCGGCCCACGCCTGCTTCTGCGCATCCTGGGTGCTGCCGCCCCAGCTGACGAAATTGACGCTTTCGGCTGCCATGGCCGCGTGGGTGGCCACGCTCAACAGTCCCGCGAACAGCGCCGCGGTTGCACCTTTGTTCAACACCATGTTTACGCCCTCATTGTTGTGTTTATGAGCGGGGCTTTGCAGTGCCCGCCTGTCGGGAGCAGTCGGTCCGGAGCAACTGGTTAAGGTCGTCCGGCCTATGGGATATCATATTATGGTATTCCAAACTTTGCGCAAGCACTTTGCCATACCGGCTATCTGCCAACGCTGGGTTTTCAGCCTCAGGTGAAGGGGATGCTTTCCACGACTTCCAGGTCGTAACCGGTCAAGCCTGCGTATTTCAGCGGTGGGCCGAGGTGGCGCAGTTTGCCTACGCCCAGGTCCTGCAATATCTGCGCGCCGGTACCCACTTCCGAGTAAATCCGCGACTGCGACCGGCTGAACTGACGCGGCGCCTGGGTCAACTGCGGGACGCGTTCGAGCAAGGCCTGGGACGATTCATGGTTGGCCAGCACCACCACCACGCCGCAGCCTTCTGCCGCCACGCGTTGCAGGGCGGCCCACAAGGTCCAGTTGGACGGCCCGCTGTAGTCTGCGCCGACCAGGTCGCGCAACGGGTCGATTACATGCACACGCACCAGCGCCGGTTCATCGCGGCGCAGTTGACCCATGACCATGGCCATGTGCACGCCGCCGTCGATGCGGTCTTCAAAGGTGATCAGGCGAAAAGTGCCGTGCACCGTGGGCAGGTCGCGCTCGCCGATGCGCACCACGGTGCGTTCGGTGCTGAGACGGTAGTGGATCAGGTCGGCGATGGTGCCGATCTTGATCCCGTGCTTGCGGGCAAAGGCTTCCAGCTCGGGGCGGCGGGCCATGGTGCCGTCATCGTTCATCACTTCGACGATCACCGAGGCCGGTGTGTGCCCGGCCAGGCGCGCCAGGTCGCAACCGGCTTCGGTGTGGCCGGCGCGGGTCAGCACACCGCCATCCCTGGCGCGCAGCGGGAAGATATGCCCCGGCTGCACAATGTCGGCGGGGCCGGCGTTGCTGTCCACAGCGGCTGCCACCGTGCGTGCGCGGTCGGCGGCGGAGATGCCGGTGGTCACCCCGGTGGCGGCCTCGATGGACACGGTAAACGCGGTGCTGAACACGCTGCCATTGCTGGCCACCATCTGCTCCAGGCCCAGGCGTTGGCAATGTTCATCGGTGAGAGTCAGGCAGATCAGGCCACGGGCTTCGCGGGCCATGAAGCTGATAGTCTCGGCGGTGCAACACGCTGCAGGCAGCAGCAGGTCGCCTTCGTTTTCCCGGTCTTCGTCGTCCACCAGCAGCACCATCTTGCCCTGGCGGTAGTCTTCGATGATGTCGGCGATGCTGTTGAAGGGCATGGGGAGTGCTCTGCTTGTTGGTTGTATGTATTATGGTATACCACAAATTCCAAACAAGAGGATGTCTCGATGAAGGCCTATTGGATTGCCCATGTGGACGTGTCCGATGCAGAGCAATACACCCAGTACACCCAACGCGCGCCGGCGGCGTTTGCGAAATTCGGCGGGCGCTTCCTGGCCAGGGGCGGGCGCAGTGAGGCGCTGGAAGGCGGGCCGGCACGGCAGCGCAATGTGGTGATTGAGTTTGAGAGCTATGAGCAGGCGGTGGCGTGCTATGAGTCTGCCGAATATCAGGCGGCGAAGGGCCACAGAGCGGGGGTGGGGGAGGCGCAGATCATTATTGTGGAAGGGCTGGCGCCCTAGGTATACCTGGCCGAGTGTGGTCCAAATGTGGGAGGGGGCTTGCCCCCGATGGCGGTGGGTCAGCTACAAACAAGCTGACTGAAAGACCGCTATCGGGGCACAGGTATCTACACAACTCTGTAGCGCCCAACCGCGTAACCACGATGCGAAGCGAGCCGCTCTTGATCTTGATCTGCTTTTGATCCTAGGCGCCCCGTTAAACCACGCTGGCCGAACGCAGGCTTGAA
>NZ_CVTX01000162.1:0-4270 GCF_900005715.1 Pseudomonas sp. 34 E 7 | reverse complement strand
TGCGCTTTTCAAAAGTGAGCCGCCGTCAGGGCGGAACCCTAAGTGGCCGTTACCGCAGAAACGGATATGTACTCGATCTGATCCAACATCCCGGCCGGCCCAGAGGCCGCCATCGGGGGCAAGCCCCCTCCCACATTAGGCTGAAGATCAGCGTATGAAGTGAATCTTGCCGCTGTCATCATTCCCCATGTAAATGCCATACACCCCCGCCTGGCGCTCTTCGATATAGCGCTCCAGAATCTGCCGGATCGCCGGGTAGTAGATGCTGTCCCAAGGGATGTCCTCGGGGGCGAAGAAGGTGTAGGCCAGGGTTTCCGGGCCGAACTGGCCGGTGATCTCCAGCGCGATGGCGCGGAAGATGATGTACACCTCGCTGATCTTCGGCACGCTGAAAATCGAGTAGGGCGACACGATTTCGGCGCGCACGCCGGTCTCTTCCCAGACTTCGCGCAACGCCGCTTCTTCGGTGGTTTCGCCCCCTTCCATGAAGCCCGCCGGCAGCGTCCAGGTGCCGGGGCGCGGGGGGATTGCGCGCTGGCACAGCAGGTATTTGCCGTCCTGCTCGATGATGCAGCCGGCGATGATCTTGGGGTTGATGTAGTGGATGTAGCCGCAGCCCCGGCACATCAGGCGCTCGTGGGTGTCGCCCGGTGGCAGTTGGTGACCGAGGTCATGGCCGCCGCAGGTCGGGCAGAAGCTGGGGCCGGGCACGGTCAGTGACCTATGCGCGGTTCTTTGAGCGCGATGGGCAGGGTGATCTCGGGGAGCTTGCCGGTTTCTTCCTGTTTGCGCTTGAGGTAATCCAGGGCCACGGCTGCCGCGGCACGTACGTGATCGACGCAGGCCTGGTGGGCGGCGAGGGGGTCGCCGCTCTTGATCGCCTGGACCATGCGCTCCATTTCCTGGTTGCTGGCGCCACGCCGGTTCTGCTGGGACACCGACGTCGCGCGCAGGTAGCTGATACGCGCCTGCAACTGGCGCAACTGAGTGGCGGCCACGTGGTTGCCGCAGCCTTCGAGCAACACATCGTAGAAGCCCTGCACGGAGTCGATCACTTGCTGCAGTTCGCCTTCCTTGAGGGCCTTGCGGTTTTCCTCCAGGGCTTTTTCCAGGGCCTTGATGTCCTTGGCCTTGGCGCGCAGGGTGAACAGCTGCACGATCAAGCCTTCGAGCACGCAGCGCAGTTCATAGATATCGACGGCATCGGCCAGGGTGATGATCGCCACCTGCGGGCCCTTGGCATCGGCGAATTCCACCAGGCCTTCGGATTCCAGGTGGCGCAAGGCTTCGCGCACCGACGTGCGGCTGACGCCAAGGCGGTCGCACAGGTCGCGCTCCACCAGGCGGTCACCGGGCAGCAGCTGGAAATTCATGATGGCGCTGCGCAGTTTCTCCAGCACGATTTCGCGCAGGGTGACCGGGTTGTGATTGACCTTGAAGCTGTCGTCGAGGGGCGCGCGTTTCATGGGGTTTGCTCTGAATGTGGCGGTTAACTGGAGGCCTCGGCATCGGCTTCGGCGAAGGCTTCACGGGCCAGCCGGAAGCTGTCCACGGCGGCGGGAACCCCGCAGTAAATGCCGACCTGAAGCAGAATTTCGCGTATTTGTTCACGACTCAGCCCGTTGCGCAAGGCGCCGCGCACGTGCAGCTTGAGTTCGTGAGGCCGATTGAGGGCCGAAATCATTGCCAAGTTTATCATGCTGCGTTCTTTAAGCGACAAACCCTCCCGGCCCCACACATGGCCCCAGCAGTACTCGGTGACCATCTCCTGCAGCGGTCGCGTGAAGTCGTCGGCGTTGTCGATTGAACGCTGTACGTAGGCTTCACCCAAGACTTGCGTACGGATTTTCAGGCCCTGTTCATACTTGTCGTTGCTCATGGTTCAGTGTTCCTCAGGCCAGGGTCGGCAGCGCGCCGAGCTTGCCTTTGTGATAGATCATCGGCGTGACCGGCTGTGTGGGCAGGATCAGGTTCTTCACCGCGCCGACAATGATCGCGTGGTCACCGCCGTCGTATTCGCGCCACAACTCGCACTCGATGATGGCCGTGGCGTTGGCCAGCAGCGGGTTGCCCAGCTCGCTGAGGTGCCACTCGATGCCCTTGGCCTTTTCCTTGCCTTTGCTGGCGAAGGCATAGGCTTCGGCGGTCTGGCCGGCGGACAGCAGGTGGATGGCGAAGCGCTTGCTGTCGCGCAGGATCGGGTAGGTGTCCGACGCGTAGTTGGGGCAGAACAGCACCAGGGCCGGGTCGATCGACAGCGCACTGAATGCGCTGGCGGTAATGCCGACGATACCGCCGTCCGGGTCGAGGGTGGTGACCACCGTGACGCCCGAAGGAAACGAGCTCATGACGTCTTTGTAAATGCCGGGTTCGATCATGGGTGTGGCCTCTTAACGCATCACAAAGGGATCAGGCATGGGCGCCTGGGACAGGTTGATCCACACCGTCTTCAGCTCGGTGTAGGCCAGCACCGAATCGATGCCGCTTTCGCGTCCGTAGCCGCTGTTCTTGAAGCCGCCGATGGGCGCCATGGCCGAGACGGCGCGGTAGGTGTTGACCCAGATAATCCCCGAGCGCACGTCGCGGGCCAGTCGATGGGCGCGGCCCAGGTCGCGGGTCCAGATGCCGGCGGCGAGGCCGAACTGGGAGTCGTTGGCAATCGCCAGCGCTTGGGCTTCGTCCTTGAAACGGATCACCGAAGCCACCGGGCCGAACACTTCTTCCTGCATGATTTTCATTGAGTTGGCGTCGCACTCGAACAACGTCGGCTCATAGAACCAGCCTTCACCGAGGTGCTGCGGGCGTTTGCCACCGGTGCGTAGGCGTGCGCCTTCGGCGATGGCATCCGCCACCAGGCCTTCGACCACGGCCAGTTGCTGGGCGGTGGCCATGGGGCCCATTTCGCTGGCATCGTCCAGGGGGTTGCCGATGCGGATGCGTTCGGCGCGCTGCACCAGGCGCTCGACGAACTCGTCGTAGATGTCGTCCTGCACCAGCAGGCGCGACCCGGACACGCAACTTTGCCCTGACGCCGCGAAGATCCCGGCAATCGCACCGTTGATGGCGCTGTCGAGGTCGGCGTCGGCAAAAATGATATTCGGTGACTTGCCACCCAGCTCCAGCGACAGCTTGGCGAAGTTCTCCGCGCTGCTGCGCACCACATGCCGTGCGGTGGCCGCGCCGCCGGTGAAGGCGATCTTGCGCACCAGCGGGTGACGGGTGAGGGCGGCGCCGGTACTTGGGCCGTAGCCGGTCACCACGTTGACCACGCCTGGCGGAATGCCGGCTTCGAGGGCCAGGCGCGCCAGTTCCAGGACAGTCGCCGAAGCGTGTTCCGAGGGCTTGATCACGATGGTATTGCCTGCCGCGAGGGCCGGCGCGAGCTTGATCGCCGTCAGGTACAGCGGGCTGTTCCACGGAATGATCGCGGCGACCACGCCCATGGCTTCGTGGACCGTGTAGGCGAACAGGTCCGGCTTGTCCAGCGGCAAGGTACCGCCTTCGAGCTTGTCGGCCAGGCCTGCGGTGTAGTGGAAGAACTCCGGCAGGTAGCTGACCTGGCCGCGGGTCTCGCGGATCAGCTTGCCATTGTCGCGGCTTTCCAACTGCGCCAGTTGTTCGGTGTTCTGGGCGATCAAGTCACCCAGGCGGCGCAGCAGTTTGCCCCGTGCGGTGGCGCTGAGGCCACGCCAGGCCGGGCTCTCAAAAGCCGTTTGTGCGGCCTGTACGGCGCGGTCCACGTCGGCTTCATCGGCATCGGGCAATTGCGCCCAGGGTTCGGCCAGGGCCGGGTTGAGGCTGTCGAAAGTCTTGCCGGACAGGGCATCGACCCATTCACCGCCGATGCACATCTGGAAGCGTGCGAGTGTCATGCAACGATCCCCTTTATTGGATTATTTTGGGTGTACACGGTGTCGAGGAACCCCAGCAGCAGGCTGTTGACCAGGCGCGGTGATTCGACCGGCATCATATGCCGTTGCTCGGCCAGCACCGCAACCGTGGCACCGGGAATACAGTCGGCCAGTTGCCGGGCCATTTCCGGCGTTGAGCCGGGGTCCAGTTCGCCGGTGGCGACCAGGGTGGGCACGCGCAGGCCCTTGAGGTCGTCGGCGCGGTACATGTCCTGGGTCGCAAACAGCTCGTAGGTGGTGAGGTAGCCCTGGGGATCGTTGCCCGCCAGGGTCTGGCGCAGCGCGGCGATCTGCGCCGGGTTGGCCGCCTGGTATTCAGGGCTGAACCAGCGCGACAGCGCCGCTTGCGCGTTCGCATC